>JAEELT010000100.1 GCA_016282855.1 Clostridiaceae bacterium
GAGCGTTTCGCCGGGCTTTACGGGAAGAACCCCGCCGTCATTTCTGAGCAGGACCGCGCCCTCGGCGCCCACAGCGCGGCACAGCGCTTTGATTTCTTCGCTCACTTCAAAGTTTTCGCCTTTCTGACCGGTCTGCTGAGCCGTAACAGAAGTGAATCTGTTTATAATATTACCGATAATTCTGTCGGCTGTTTTTTTGAATTTGTTCATAAGCTGCTCCTTGACTTTTTTGAAATTGTAATTATAATAATCGGCGGTGAATAAAATGGACAAAATACTGTACAACTATCATACTCACACTTACCGCTGCGGTCACGCAACCGGCACCGACAGGGAGTACGTTGAGAGCGCAATCGCCGCGGGCATTAAGGTGCTCGGCTTTTCCGATCACAGCCCGATGATTTTCCCCTCCGGCTATGAATCCGGCTTCAGAGTGCCGGCAGATAAGGCGCGGGACTACTTCGACTCCCTTACAGCGCTTAAGCAGGAGTACATAAACAAAATTGAAATACATATCGGCGTGGAGGTTGAGTATTACCCCCATATGTTTGAAGACTATCTGAGCTACATTGAAAGCTTTCCGTGTGAATACCTTATCTGCGGCCAGCATTTTATATGGGACGAAGAAAAGGGAAACTCATCCTTCAAAGCAAACGACAGCACAGAGCGGCTGAGCGATTATTTTGACAACCTTATCGAAGCTGTCAAAACGGAAAAATTTCTCTATATTGCCCACCCGGACTTAATAAACTTTACCGGCGATGATGATACATACAGACTCCACGCAATGAGATTTCTGAAAGTCGCAAAGGAGTACGGCATTCCTCTTGAAATAAACAGGCTCGGCCTTGAAGACGGAAGGCAGTACCCCAGAGACCTGTTCTGGCAGTGCTGTGCCGAAAACGGAAACAAAGCGATAATAGGAATTGACGCCCATTCGCCCGGTCCGCTGAGCAATCTCTCAATGCACGGAAAATGCATTGAGTACGCGGAGAAATCCGGAGTTGAGCTTGTAAACGAAAAACTGCTTTAATAAAACAGACCCGCAGGGATAAAAGCTTATTCTGAATCCCTGCGAGTCTTTTTATTTCATATTGCCTCTTTGCCCACTTTCCGGATCAGGCGTTATCGAGAGCGGAGTACATGGACATCATGGGCATCAGAAGAGCTATGACAACCACGCCTACTATGCCCGCCATTACAACGGTAATCATGGGAGTAAGGGCGGATGTAAGAGCTTCCGTGGCATCCTGCACTTCCTGCTCATAGTATTCGGCCGATGTATCAAACATCTCAACAAGGTTACCGGTTTCCTCGCCTATCTGCGTCATATGGCAGACCATGTCGGGAAATACTCCGGTGGATGCCATTGCTTCGCTCAGAGGCACACCGACGGAAACATCCTCTTTAATTTTAAAAACTGCTTCCTCAAAATAAATGTTTGTCATTGTCTCGGCAACTATATCAAGCGCGTCAACCATGTTGATGCCTGTCGCGAGAAGCGTGCCGAGGGTTCTGAGCGTGTTCGCGGACGCGGTCTTTACCGTAAGGTCACCTATTTTCGGCGCCTTCATCATTATTCTGCCCACAAAATGCTTGCCGAAATCCGTTTTGACAAACATCTTGTAACCGACCACGGCCACAATCGCCACGCCGGCAATAACATAGAAATGTGATTTGAGATACTTTGCGCTGTTTGAAATAATTCTTGTAAGCAGCGGCAGCTCGGTATCAAGCGAGCCGAGGAAATCCTCAAACTTCGGAATAAGGTAACCTACCATGAAACCGATAACACCCACAACTATAAGAACAAGCATCTTGGGGTATGATGTGGATTTTTTGATAAGACCTTTGAGCTTGGCGCTCTTTTCGTTTGCTTCCGCGACACGGGTGAATGAAACATCGAGCGAACCGGATGCCTCGCCGGCGGAAATCATCATTGCAAATGTATGATTGAAAACCTTGGGGTATTTTTCCATACTTTCCGCGAGTGTGGCACCGCCTTCAACGCCTTCCTTGCAGCCTATAATCGCTTCGCGCAGCATTTTGTTTTCAGTCTGCTTTGAAAGCATGTCAAGGGCGTCTTTCATGCCGACGCCGGCATTCAGGATTGAAACCATCTGGCGGCAGAAAACCGAAAGGTCGCGGGCCTCGGGCTTCTTATCGAGGAAGCTGAGGTTTATTTCCGCGTTCATCGCGGAGCCCTTCTGAACATTTATGGGAGTAACACCCATTGCCTTTACCTGAGTCAGTGCGGCATCCTGGGTGTCGGCGGCAACAGTACCTTTAACCTGTTTTCCCGAAGCATCAACTGCTGTGTACATAAAGGTTGCCATAAAATCAACTCCTTTTAGGATTGGGGATTATTCTGTAAACCGTTACCGGGCAATCAGATTATTTTCTTTTCCATCGCGAGTCTGTCCTGAGCGAAGTAAAGCGCGTTTTCGCCTGAAATTTTGCCGCGGATGTAGAGATCATAGAGGGAATCATCCATAAGACCCATACCGAGCTTTTTGTTAAGGGCTATTGTCTGTGGAATCTGAAAGGTTTTGCCGTCGCGGATATTGGCTTTGACGGCGGGAATGCCGAGCATAATCTCGGTGGCGACAACTCTGCCTTTTCCTTCCATTTTGGGGATGAGCTGCTGAGACACAACGCACTGGATAACATCGGCAAGCTGAGTGCGTATCTGCTCCTGCTGGCCCGACGGGAATGAGTCGAGAATACGGTCAACAGACGCTGCGGCGTTGGTGGTGTGAAGGGTGGAGAGCACAAGGTGGCCTGTTTCCGCGGCGGAAATGGCTGTCTGCATAGTCTCCATATCTCTCATTTCGCCCAGAAGAATAACATCGGGGTCCTCACGCAGTGCAGCGCGCAGAGCAGAAGCAAATGACATTGAATCAGAGCCGATTTCACGCTGATTTATAATGCTCCTGCCTTTGGAGTAAATATACTCGATGGGCTCCTCAATTGTAAGAATGTGATGGTCGTGCCTTTTGTTGATTTCCTGAACAAGAGCGGCAAGTGTGGTGGACTTACCCGAACCGGTAATACCGGTAACAAGCACAAGGCCGCGCTTTTTATCGCACATATCGGCAAGAATCGGAGGCAGGCCCAGGTCGTTAAGCTCCGGTATTTTATTGTTGAGTATTCTTCCGCATATGGCGATGGAACCGGTCTGCGAGTAAATATTCATACGGAGTCTCGCAACTCCCGGCACGGCATAGGCAAAGTCAACCTCGCCGTTTTTCTGCAGAGTTTCAATCTGCCTTTCGTTCATGATGGAGTTGGCAATCTCCTCACATTCCTGCGCGACAAGGTCGGGAGTGCCGTCATAAAGCGGAGCGCAGTTACCGTCAACCCTGACAGATACGGGGTAGCCCGCTGAAATGTGTATATCGGATGAGCGCGCGGCAAGCGCATCGCGCACTATCTGCTGAAATTCATACATTGTTATCTTCCTCCGTTAAGGATTATTTCGGCGTTTTCAAGGCGCGGATTGCCCCGGCATCTTCGTGACCTGTAGGCAGTACGCGCATAAACTTTTCCAAGTATATTGTAAATGTTATTCAATAAAAAATCAAGATATTTTTTCTTGACTTTAAGTGCCGCATATTATACCATTTTATCGGTGCAGCAAGTATGAAACCGCACCCGAAAAGGGGAAAAGGAAATGAAATACTGCGATTACGTCAACATAAAACAAGGCTCGGATTCACGCCACAGATTTTCAAACGGCAACACCCTGCCGCTTGTGCAGCTGCCTTTCGGCATGGCCGCTTTCTGCCCGCAGACCGCTGAGGATAATCTGCGCTGGTATTATCATCCGAAAGACCGTTCCCTTGAAGGAATCCGCCTCACGCACCAGCCGTCCCCGTGGATAGCGGACTACGGCGCGGTATGCTTCATGCTGCAGAGCGGCAAGCCCGCGAATGACGGGGAATCAAGATGGTCCGGATTCAGGCCCGAAAACGCCGTTCTGAAGCCTTATTATATGAAATATGAGCTGATTCGCTCGCGTTCCGTGCTGGAATTCACTCCTTCCGAAAGGTGCGCGAAAATCAGAGTAAGCTTTGCCGGCACAGAAAAAAACTATTTTTCCGTTCACAGCGTTGACGGCGGGTATTCTTTCAGCTTTGACGCGGCAAGCAACACTCTGCGCTGCTCGACTGACCAGTGCGCCGGCGGGGAATGCGCGGATTTCAGGGAATATATCGTGATAACCTTTCCCGACGCAGCCGTAAACGCCGACGGCATCGTCATAACCCGTGAAAACGGAGAAACGGAAAAGTACAGCGGCGGAGTCTGCAGCGGTGAAAACATCGCTTTTCACATAGAATTAAGCACACTCTCGGCGGAAATGTCCCTGGGCACTTCATATATCTCATTTGAGCAGGCGGAGCTGAATCTCCGCAGTGAAACAGGCGGAAAAACATTTGATGAAATAATGTCCGCGGGAGAGCGCATATGGGAAGAGTACCTCTCAAGGGTCAGAATCGAAACAGATGACGAAAAGCAGCTGCGCACATTCTGCTCCTGTATGTACAGAGCCTTTCTTTACCCTCACCGCTGCTCAGAGATAAACGCCTGCGGGGAGGAGGTCCATTACTGCCCGCACGACGGGAAAGTACGAGAAGGCGTCAGGTTTACCGATAACGGTTTCTGGGATACCTGCCGCACCGTTTATCCCTTCTTTTCACTTGTTGCGAGAGATGAGATGAAGCTGATGCTCAAATCATTTATACGCGATTACAGGGAAAGCGGCTGGCTTCCGAGGTGGCTGTCAATAGGCGAGAGGGGCTGCATGCCTTCCACCCTTATTGACGGCGTTATCTGCGACGCGGCTGTCAAGGGGCTCGTTGACAAAGCGGATCTTGAAACTGCGCTGGAAGGCATGCTGAAGCACGCCACAACAGATGCACCCGAGGATTACTTCGGCAGAAACGGCGCCGGCTCCTACTGCCGCCTTGGCTATGTGCCGTATGACGAGCAGAAGGAAAGCGTAAATCTTACGCTTGACGCTGCATACGGTGACTGGTGCATTGCCGAAATAGCCGGTATGCTCGGAAAGCCCGATATAGAAGCAGAATACAGGAAGCGCGCCCTTAACTATAAAAACCTCTTTGACCCCGAAACGGGATTTATGAGGCCGAAAGATTCACGCGGTGAATTCCGCCCCGGCTTCTCCCCCGTTGATTGGGGCAGAGATTACACCGAAGGCAGCGCCTGGCAGAATTCCTTTGCCGTGCCTCACGATATGCAGGGCCTTGCTCAGCTCTACGGAGGCAGCGATAAACTTATTGAAAAAATCGATGAACTGTTCGCGGCCGAACCTTATTACAACATTGTCGGCTATGACTGTGAGATACACGAAATCACCGAGATGGCAAGCGTTGACTTCGGTCAGTGCGCTATATCGAACCAGCCGAGCTTTCATATTCCGTATATTTACTCCGAGCTCGGAAACACCGAAAAAACCGATTACTGGGTCAGAAAGCTCTGTGCCGAGGCGTTCTCTTATGAGGATGACGGTTTCCCCGGAGATGAGGATAACGGCACAACTGCAATCTGGTATATTTTCGGCATACTCGGGTTCTACCCCTTCTGCCCCGGCAGACCCGATTATGTAAAAGGGGCAAAGCAGGTCAAAAAAGCCTTCATTCTCGGAAAAGAAATTGATTACGGCAGATTTGAAGGTAACAAAATAAATTACCGGGAGCTGATATGAAATGAAAAAGAATCTGCTCAGCGCGGATAAGTATCCGCCCAAATGCGCTTACTGCAGAAGCGGCAGGCTCTCCCCTGACGGGATAAACGTCCTTTGCGAAAAAAAAGGAATCGTTGATAAGAACTCAAGCTGCAAGTCATATAAATATGACGTGATGAAGAGAGTGCCCGAAAAACTGCCGGATATTTCAGACACCGATCCGGAGGATTTTGCGCTGTGATACAAGCCGAAAGATATTTTGTCTGCGAGAAACTTCCCACTGCCAACTGCCACGCTTCAACCCTTCTGCCGCTTGAAAACGGCAGAGTTCTGTTTGCCTGGTTCGGCGGCTCGAAAGAGGGCCGGGACGATGTGGATATCTGGTACACGGTAAAAGACGCACGGGGCTTCGCACCTGCGCGCAGGATAAGCCGCGCGAAGAATACGCCGCACTGGAATCCCGTTCTTTTCAGGATGAACAGCGGCAGAATATGCCTTTTCTTCAAGGCGGGCAAAAACATACCTTACTGGAAAACCTATGTTGCTTATTCGGACGATGGCGGAGATTCATTCACCGACCCGTGCGAACTTGTGCCCGGAGACCGGAGCGGCGGCAGAGGCCCCGTAAAAAACAAATGCCTGCGCCTTGAAAGCGGCAGAGTGCTTGCGCCCGCATCGGCGGAGCATCACGGCTGGATATGCTTTACTGACATATCCGATGATGACGGGCTCACCTGGAGAAAAAGCAAGAGAGTAAAAACAGAGTATGAGGTGCCTGTTTTCAACTCTGCCAACAATTACTGCAGAAATAAAATACCTATGATTCAGCCCGCTCTGTGGCAGAGCGGCGACGGCAGCGTTCATATGCTCACGCGCACATCAGTGGGGCTGATTTACAAAAGCGACAGCACGGATGAAGGCGAAACATGGTGCGAGGCGTACCCCACAGACCTGCCCAACAACAACAGCGGCATTGACCTTGTGAAAATACCGGACGGCAGAATATTCCTTGTGTCAAACCCGGTCGGCGAAAACTGGGGTGAGCGTTCTCCTCTCACCGTGCAGGTTTCATACGACGACGGCAGAACCTTTGAGCATTTTCTGACTCTTGAGAAGGAGAAAAAAGACAGCGAATTCTCTTACCCGGCGATAACATATCACGGCTCGGCCCTGCATATTTGCTACACCTATGAGCGCACGAATATTGCTTACCGGATTGTGCGTGTTTGAAAAATCTTAATAAATTTTTTGAAATTAGTATATTGAATGCCCGTGATACCCGTGATACAATGAGAAAAAAACAAGTGAGGTAATAAATATGATTTGTCCATCATGCGGAAAAACAATTCTTGACACATCAACTTTCTGCCCGTTCTGCGGCGTAAAAACAGTTGTTGAAGCCACTCAGACCGCCGCTCAGCCTGCGGCAGAGCCGGAGCAGCCCGCTTATCAGCAGGCTGACTACCGCGGAGAATACCATAATTCATATCAGCAGCCGCAGCAGAATTATCAGCAGTATGCGCCCTATCAGGAGCAGGCTCCCGAAACAACAAAGCCCCGCTCGGCATACTGGGCAGCGGTGCTTCACCTGCTTGCCGGCTATCTCGGCCTCGGCTACTACTACAGAGGGATGAAAGACAAGGCCAAAAACTGCATAATCCTCTTTGTCGTAGGCCTTCTCACATCCTGGATTTTCGGTCTCGGTGCAATCGCCGTTCTTGTATGCCAGATTATCAACATTGTTGAGGCCGTAAAACTTTTCAGAGGCGATTATCCCGTGGACGCTTACGGGCGCACACTTTATCAGGAATTCTGACAGGTTAAAATCACGAAACATATTCAATACCGGACTGCGGGCAGCAAAGCCCCGCAGTCTTTTTTTCGGTACATATTTTATTCACTCTTTGTTTATTTTAATTTATTGACCTGCCGCCGGTGCTATGATATAATTAACCTGTATTTTCATGTTTAATTATGTTCGGAGGTGTCCCGTGTGATAAAGATTTCCCCTTCGGTGCTTGCATCTGATTTTTCACGCCTGGGCGAGGAAGCGATAAAAGCGGAAAAAGGCGGCGCCGATATGCTTCATCTCGATGTAATGGACGGGCATTTTGTGCCCAACATCAGCTTCGGAGCGCCGGTAATAAGCTCCGTAAGAGACAAAACCTCCCTTTTCTTTGATGTCCATCTTATGATTTCCGACCCGCTCAGATACGCGCAGGATTTTGCAAAAGCGGGCGCGGATATGATCACTTTTCATTACGAAAGCGATTCCGATGTGCGTGAAACGCTCAGCGCAATACACTCCCTCGGTTGCAAGGCCGGTATAGCCGTTAAGCCTGCCACACCGGCGCAGGCGGTTATCCCGTTTATTTCCGAGGCCGATATGATACTTGTTATGACTGTCGAGCCCGGCTTCGGAGGTCAGTCTTTTATGGCGGATATGATGCCCAAAGTTGCAGCCGTCAGGAAAGCCGCCGAAGAGGCCGGCAAGGATATTGATATACAGGTCGACGGCGGAATTAACGACAAAACCGTCATAAGCGCCGCCCGGGCAGGGGCAAATGTCTTTGTCGCAGGCAGCGCAGTATTCCGCTCCCCCGACCCCGCCGCCGCGATAGGCGCTCTCAGAAAAAACGCAGAGGTGAAACCGGTTGGCTGACGAAAAAAACGTTCGTACAACAAAATCCACCAGAGTATTCGGTGATTATCTGATAATGCTAACCGCCCCGTGTGTGCTGTCGGTATGGTACAACGGAGCCGCGGCCGTGCGCACCCTGCTCGCCTGCCTTTTAACGGCGTTTGTGTGCGACTTTGCAGCAGGCATAATAGTAAACAAGCAGTATTACGCCGCGGATCTCAGCGGAATCTGCACGGGCCTTATTGTCGCTCTTATGCTCCCTGCCGATGCTCCCGTATATGTCGGCATGGTGGCGAGCTCCTTCGCCATCCTCGCGGCAAAAATCCCGTTCGGCGGAGGAATGCGCGCCCCGTTTGTGCCCGCCGCCGCAGGCTTCGCCTTCGCGGCCGTCTGCTTTAAAACCGAGGTTTTCACTTATACGGCAGGCAGGTCATTTATGAAAACCGTGTCGCTCGGTTCGTCTCTTATGTCAGGCAACACAATTCGTATGACAGCCTCCAATTTTATAGATATAATTACGGGCAATATATGCGGGCCTATGGGCACAACCTGCATTATCGCAATGCTGGGCTGCGCTGTGTTTATGTTCATACGCAGGCGTCAGTCGCTTCTGCCGGGCGCCGGCTTTATCGCGGCGTGCCTGCTTATTTCGCTTGTTTTCCCCCGGTCAAACGGTTCGGTTATCTCATGCGCAATAATGGAGCTTTGCTCCGGCTCTCTGCTGTTTGCGGCGGTGTTTATGCTCACCAACCCCGCCACTATGCCGGTGCATACGGCAAACAGAGTGGTTTACGGGGTGTTTACCGGCATTGTCTGTATGACCATGAGACACCTCGGCGCTTTCGAGGAGCCGATTTGCTTTGCGGTGCTTATAGCAAACGCTTTCAGCCCCCTGCTCGATATGCTTACCGACAGGGCGCGTATAATACTTTCCTCAAAACGCAGCAAAAGGGAGGCGCAGGCAAATGGATAAAAAATACTCCCTCTCTTCAATGATGTACGCCGGCGCTTTCAAATACAACCCCGTGCTCATTCAGTGCGTGGCTCTGTGCCCCGTTGTGGCGGCAACGCAAAACCTAAAAGACGCTTTCTTCATAGCCGTAGCGGTTTTCGCCGATATGCTTGTCACTTCCTTTATTTCAAGCCTTATGCTCAAAAAAACGGCAAGATTCGTGAGAGTAGCTGTATATCTCATACTCGGTCTGATTCTTATATGCCCCGTGCTTTGGGTTATTGAATTCAGAACTCTTGTAAATATGTCTTTCACCATGCGCGTTTTCCTGCCCCTTGTGGCAATCAATTCGGCTACCGCCGTTCACTGCGAGACCTTCGCCGTCAAAAACGATGTGCGCACCGCCGTAAACGACTCGGTTGCCGCCGGTGTCGGAATAGGCACGGTGATGGTGATTTGCGGCGCTCTCAGGGAAATAATCGGCAGCGGCTCAATTTTAGGGCGCAGTTTCAATTTCAAGTTCACCCTGCCCGGTATGGCTATGCCTGTGGGCTGCCTTGTAATTCTCGGCTTTGCCGCGGCAGTTCTCCAGTCGGTAACCTCACGCAAAACAAAGGTTAAGCCCGAGCGCACCGAGGTCTCCGCACAGCCGGAAGAGGTGGAGCTTGACGTTGACGGGGAGTTTGAACCCGAGCAGATAGATATTGATTTAACCTACGACAATGATGACGAATACGCTTACCTGCTCTCCTCTGTGAATGAGCTTATAGATTCTTTCACGAGCAAAGAAAACAGCGAGGAGGAGGATAACAGATGAAAATAGTATCCGACCTTCTTGTAACCGCGCTCTATGTGGTCTTTGTGCAGAATCTCGTTATGAGCTCCGGTCTCGGTATAAGCGAGGCAATAAGAATCGCAAAACGCCCCGGCACATTTCTGAAATTCGCTCTTATGATTTCCGGCTTCTCGGTTATCACAAGCGTAATCTGCAGCCTTATAGGCATATATGTGCCGTCTGCGGATTCCTACGCAGTCAAGGCTATGATATACGGCGGAGTGCTCGCGGGAGTTTACATGGTTGTTGCCCTGCTCGTGCACCTCATAACTCACGATAAGGAGCTGCTCGGCAATCTCGGCATTTCGGCGCTCAACACTCTTGTTTTCGCCGTGCCTTATATCAACTACAACGCCGCCTATTCGCTGTGGGACAGCATCGGGCTCGGCATAGGGGCAGGCGCCGCGTTTGTGCTTGCCGCCGCCCTGATAGGCAGCGGCTCAAGAGCGCTCGAAAGAAACAAGCACATCCCGCCCGCATTCAAGGGTACCCCGGCTATGTTTCTGTATGTCGCCATGATTTCTCTCGGCTTTACCGGCTTTACCGGTACTGCCCTGTTCTGAGGACTGAAAAATGAAGAAAAAAAACAAAACCGAAAAATCTCTCAAGCCCTCACAGCGCGAGAGCATAACCGGGTTTTCCCGGAAGTTCTCGTCCGGCTCGGATTTCAGGAGCAAGGCCCTGAGAAGAAAAATCGCGAGAATATTCATAATTACCGTTGCGGTGCTTGCTCTGGTGTACGCGGGATTCTTCCTCGCGGATGTTATACTGAGAATCACAGAGCTTCCCCCTCAGGATGAGACGGCAACCACCACCTCGGTTGCCGAAAACATCACCCGGGCTGTTCCCGAGGCAGTTTCACCGCCCATATCCGATGAGGGCTGACCAAGGCGCCAAAACCCATCTCCGGAGGATAACACACATTGGATTTCATACCTTATAACTCAGCTTATACTTATCATAAATATCCGTTCGGCGCAGTCGAGCAAGGCACGGAAACGGTTTTCAGAATTGTACTGCCGAAATCCTTCGGCTGCAGCGGCGCAGCTTTGCGGATTCACCGCGACGGTGAAGACAGCGCTGATATTCCCATGCAGTGGGAGAGAAATGAAGGATACGATGAGGAGTGGTGGAGAGTCAGTTTCACTCCGGGCGAAGCCGGGCTCTATTTCTACCGCTTCTGCATATACAATTACTACTCGGAAAACTGCATCACCCGCTCATCCGGCTCTTCGGGTCTTATTTCCGGCGAGGGCAATGATTTCTTCTTCACCGTTTACGAAAAAGGCTTCAAAACGCCGGACAACATCAAAGGCTCCGTGATTTATCAGATTTTCCCGGACAGATTCTGTTTTTCGGGCGAAGAAAAAAGCGGAGATTTTTCCGGAAGGATACTGCGTGATGACTGGGGTGAAAAGCCTCTCTGGGCCCCCGATGAGCACGGCCGCATAACAGAATACGATTTTTTCAAGGGCGACTTCAAAGGCATAGAGTCAAAGCTCGGTTATCTGGAGTCTCTGGGCGTTGGCTGCATATATCTCAACCCCATTTTTCTGGCTCAGTCAAACCACAGATACGATACGGCGGACTATGAACTGCCCGACCCGCTCCTTGGCACCGAAAAGGATTTTGCGCGCCTTTGCAGGCTTGCGAAGAAAAAGGGCATAGATATAATCCTTGACGGCGTTTTCAGCCACACCGGAGCCCACAGCAAATATTTCAACAAAGACGGGGCATTCGGTCCGGGCGGCGCTTACAATGACCCCGACTCCCCTTACCGTTCCTGGTACAGATTCAGCGAATATCCCGATAAATATGATTGCTGGTGGGGTGTGGACATCCTGCCGGAAACAGATGAAACAAACGACTCATACATAGAGTATATCCGCAAGATTCTCAGTAAATGGCAGGAGCTGGGTGCATCGGGCTGGCGTCTCGATGTTGCGGATGAGCTGCCCGACAAATTTCTCGACGCTCTGCGCGCTCAGGTTAAGGCAGACAACCCCGAGGCACTGATAATCGGAGAGGTCTGGGAAGACGCTTCCTGCAAAATAAGCTACGGTCAGAGACGCAGATACCTTCAGGGAAAGCAGCTCGACAGCGTTATGAACTACCCCTTCGCGGATGCTCTCATCTGGTTTGCCGTGAGCGGAGTAGCGGAAAGATTCAACGAACGTATAAATGAAATATGCGAAAACTACCCCAAGTGTGTGGTGGACTGCCTTATGAATCACATAGGCACCCACGACACCTGCAGGGTGCTCAACCGTCTCGGCACTCTTGAGGGCTACAGCGCGGAGTACGGCGAAAAAAGATATGACGGCGAGATGACGCCCGAGGAAACCGAAAGAGGCAAAAAGCTGCTTAAATTTATTTCATCCATGCAGTTTACTCTGCCGGGCGTGCCGTGCGTTTATTACGGCGATGAGGCCGGCGCATCGGGCGGAGTTGACCCGTACAACAGGGGCTGCTATCCATACGGCAAAGAGGATGAGGAGTTGCTTGAGCACTACCGTTTTCTCGGCAGTCTGCGCCGTAAGCACCCCGTTTTCAAAGACGGTGATTTTGTACCCGTATCCTCATGCCTCGGCTGTGTGGCATACGAGAGACAGGGGCACGGCGAAAGAATAATGACAGTAGCCAACAGAAATACGCACCCGATTGTCTACACTCTCCCCTGCGACGGCTTTTCCTCCCTGACAGGTGAAAAAGTCACAGGCAGAGACCTGTATCTTGACAGCGTATCAACAGCAATTCTTGTAAAAAGTTGTGATTGAAAGTGAAAAATAACAATTCCCTTTTCAAAAAGGAAAAAAACAGAAATGAAACAATGAATAAAAAGCTCGCGCTTGCGGTAGTCGCGGTGTTTGTGCTCATTCTTTCCGGGTCGCTTTTTGCAATACTCGCAAAAAACGATTTCAATGTGCTTTCCGCCCTGAGCGGAGAGGTTGTTACCGAAGCGGTAAAGGATGAAGAAAACACGGCAAAGCCGGATATTCCGAGAAGCGACAGATATTATCTGCTGTACTGCCGCGATGACGAAACAAGCGAGCTCAAGCTGCTCTGGATTGTCAGAATGCGGCTGCCGCAGCGCAATTTCAATTTCTTTGCGCCTTCTGTACAGACCGTAACTAAATACGGAGATGAGCAGATAAGCTTCAACTATATTTACCGCACTCACGGCGCTCAGGCGCTCAGGGAAGCGGTCGAAAAAGAATACGGCATAAAAATCAGCAATTATGTGAGCTCCGATGTAAACAGCTTCAAATCAATGATCAACTATATCGGCGGCATTAACTTCAACGTGCCCGAAAAAGTGGAATACAGGGATGAATTCAACCTGTTTCTGATAGAGGGCAGCAATACCATGAAAGGCGACCCCGTATATAAATATCTGCTCTGGCTCGGCTTCGGTCAGGGTGAAAATATACATATCAGAAGTGAGGTGCTCGCGGAGATATTCAGGACCTATTTCACCGAAAGCAACTCCCTGCGCACCGACGCGGTTTACTCCAAGTTCGCAAACTCGGTTTCAACTGATTTCTCTATTGTGGACTACCGCTCGCACGCGGAAATCATCAGATATATTTTTGAAAACGGTATGGCAAAAGTTGTGATTGCAAAAAACATAAATCAACTCACCGGAAAGAAGTAACGGATGAAAAGCAAAAAAAGATCTCTAATTTTTTTCGTGATAGTTATTATCCTTTCTCTGGTTTCGCTGAAGATAAACTTCCCGGACCTCACCTTCCCAGTGGTAAATAACTACACATCTGATCCGGACGCACCGAGCTCATTCGGCAGCCCGTACAAGCTCTATTATGAGCAGCTCAAGCCTGTTGAAAAGCAGGCCTACAATATGATACTCGATAAAATCTATGATATGCCCGAAAAGATTCTTGTGCCCGACCTTGACGAAGAGGCGCTTGACAATGTTTTCAAAGCCCTTCTCTATGATAATCCGGACCTGTTTTTCATAGGGAGGAAATGCTCTGTCAAGGCAGAGCTATGGAATGACTTTTTCTCGGCGGAATATATTATAGACAAAGCAGAATATGAAAAGCAGAAGGCCGAGCTTGACGAGGTGTGCAACCGGATAATCGCAGGCCTGAGCAACACGGCTGACCAGTGGCAGACGGAGCTGGAAATACATAACTGGATTGTTGACCACTGCACATACAAAATTGAAGAGAAGGAGTATGTTTACTCCTCGGCATACGGCAGCCTGGTCAATAACATTGCAGCCTGTGAGGGCTATTCAAAAGCGGCAAAGCTCCTTTTGGACAGAGTGGGAATTCAGAGCGCCGTTATCAGCGGCACCGCCTCATCATCAAGGCAGAGCGGCGGGTCGCATATGTGGAATGTGGTGAATGTTAACGGCAAGTGGTATCACCTCGACTGCACCTGGGACGATCCCCTTACCGACAAAGGCTCATCGGTGCGCCTTTACACCTATTTCAATGTTTCCGATGAAGCTATAAGCAAAAACCACTTCAATTTTTCAATAGATGTTGACTGCATTTCAGACGAGGGCAACTACTACTCATCCACCGGGCTCGTCTTCCCCGACTACGGCTCCAAGGACGAAAAAGCGCTCAGCGACAGGATTTACGCCCAGTACCGCGGCGGCGAAAAGCAGATTCAGATAAACTTCTCAAACGAGAAATCATATAACGCGGCTTACGCCAGCCTTATAAAGAATTACCGTCTTTCCGAGCTGCTCAATGAGAGGCGCGCCACAGACGGCAAGCCCCTGCTCACAAAGCTCAAGGGCTATTATGATGACAATGATTTATTCACCCTGACTCTTATCTTCGAATAATCCGGGAGGGTTACCATGGACAGAGAAAGAATTGAAAACGCCGTAAGGGAGATACTCGCGGCTGTGGGAGAGGACCCCGACAGAGAGGGTCTGCTCGAAACGCCCGCCAGAGTAGCGCGCATGTATGAGGAGATTTTTTCCGGCCTCGAAAGCGACCCCAAACGCCATCTCAAGCTCTTTGATGAGGGCAGCGATGAGATGGTTATAGTGAGGGATATTCCGCTTTACTCAATGTGCGAGCATCACCTGCTGCCCTTCATAGGCAAGGCTCACATTGCCTACATTCCCTCGGACGGCAGGGTAATCGGGCTTTCAAAGCTCGCAAGAATAGTTGACGACTTCGCAAAAAGGCCTCAGCTTCAGGAAAGGCTCACCGGCCAGATTGCCGATTTTCTCGATGAATCAATGCATCCTCTCGGAGTGGCTGTCGTAATAGAAGCCGAGCACCTGTGTATGACAATGCGCGGTGCGAGAGCATCCGGCGCTCAGACCCGCACATCAGCCCTCAGGGGTATTATGAGAAATGACGCCAAAACCAGGTCAGAGGCTCTCTCGCTGCTTACGGGAGGCAGAGAATAATGTTTGCCGCAGGCGATTTCAGGTTCCCACTCGGCAGAAAAACCTATGTGATGGGTATCCTCAACTACACCCCCGATTCATTCTCAGACGGCGGCAGGTTTTTCAGCCCCGGAACGGCTCTTGAACGCGCTCTTGAAATTGAGAAGCAGGGCGCGGATATAATAGACATAGGCGCCAACTCCACAAGGCCGGGCGCGGATATACTTGATGAAAAAGCCGAGCTTGAGCGGCTCTGCGAAGTGCTGGGATGCATTGTTGGCAAAGTTTCGCTCCCTGTTTCGGTTGACACTTTTTACCCCGCCTGCGCCGAATACGCTCTGGCGCAGGGTGCGGTTATAGTCAATGATGTAAGCGGAAAGCTTAACGCCGAAATTGTTGCGGCGGTAAAAAAGCATAACGCCGCTTATGTTGTAACTCACAACCCCTGCGGGGCTGACGCTCAGGCCGAATACCCTCAGGGTGCTCCCGTCGCCGTGAGGCAGTTTTTCATTGACTGCCTTGAAAAGGCAACGGATGCAGGGCTCGATTTTTCACATATCTGCCTTGACCCCGGCTTCGGCTTCGGCAAAAGCAGAGATGACGACCGCGAGATACTCAGAGACCTGCGTATGCTGAAATTCAGCTCAATCGCGCTGCTTGCCGGGCTCTCACGCAAAAGATTCACCTCTCCTTACGAAGGCTCCTCTCCCGAAGAAAGAGATGTGACCACCTCGGCGGCAAACGCGCTTGCCGTTGCGGGAGGGGCGGATATACTCAGAGTGCACAACGTTGCCTGCGCAGTGCAAGCGGCAGCGCTCGCCGACAAAATCATAAGGAATTGATTATGGGAAAAATCATTATAAAGAATCTGAAAATATATGCTTATCACGGTGTCAATCCCGAGGAAAAGGAAAACGGGCAGGATTTCATAATGGATATCACCGCATACTGCGACCTTATGCCTGCCTGCCTCTCGGATGACATAAACGATACCGTGAGTTACGCGAAAATCTGCAAAACAGCCTCGCGGATTTTCTCAAGCGAAAAAAATAATCTGCTCGAGAGGGCGGCATACCGGGTTGCCCGCGGAATTCTGAACGAGTTTGAAAAAATCGAGCGGGTTGAAATTCTTCTCAAAAAGCCCGACGCGCCCGTCAAAGTGGATTTTGAATATATGGCCGCCGAAATATCCCTTGACAGAGGTGAAACAGAATGAGCCTTGCAGTAATAGCCCTCGGAACAAATATGGGCACCCGTATAGATAACCTTAACTGCGCAATCCGCGCTATTTCGCGGCTTCCCGGAGTGACAATCACAAGCGGCTCCAAAGTGTATGAAACAGAGCCGGTCGGCACGGACCATCCTGCAAAATACTACAATGCCGCCATACTTGTGGATACCACGGTGAGCCCTGCGATGCTCCTGGGCGGCTGTCTCGGCATAGAGGCCGCCATGGGCAGAGTGCGCAAAGAAAAAAACGGGCCGAGGATAATCGACCTCGATCTTATACTTTACGAGAATTTCAAAAGCGACAGTTTTGAGCTTCGCGTGCCTCATCCCGAAGCTCTCAAAAGGTCCTTTGTGCTCAGACCGCTTGCAGATATCTTCCCGTCGGGCAGAGCGCCGGGTCTGTTTTTCGGGGCGGCCCTCAAAGAGCTCGGAGACAGCGGAATAACCGAAACCGGCTATGAGCTCGTCATACCGAAAGGCGAAATATTCTGACAGGAGCGCAGCGAGGATATGATATGTGACAACTGCTCTCACTATGCTTATGATGATTACACCGAAGAGTATTACTGCACAGTGAATATGGATGAGGACGAGATTTACAGATTCTGCGAAAGCGGCGCTTCGGAGTGCCCGTTTTACGACCCTTATGACGAATACGGCATAGTAAAGAAGCAAAACTGAAAATTTTTTCACCGTGAAAACAGAGAATTTCACGGTGATTTTTTGTATATATTGTATAATTGCTTTTTAAAATGACTTATATTATAATATTAGCGGATTGGTACGCTTGCGTAAAAATTTGATTTTGAAAGAAAGAAGGAATGCAACTATGACTAAGAAAATCCTTGCAGTTATCCTTGCACTCGTAATGGCGTTCAGCTGTGCTTATGTGCTTGCTGCAGCCGATGAGGCAGAGCCTGCAACCACCGATGAGAAAGTCACCGCGTGGAAAGCAAATCTTGCCCCCGTTATTGAGCTTCTCAAAAGGAACGAAAGCTCAACACACTGGAAGTATGTTGCGGAGAATAACAAGAATCTCTCCGACACTATGCTCACCTACACAATCTTTGCTCTTTATGATGATGCCTGGAAAAACGGCTTCGACAAGAGCGTTTCAGTAGAGACCGCAGAAAAAGTTCTCGTTTCTCTTATCGAAAAGATAGACGCTAATTTCGGCGATTCCAAAGTTGCCGAAATCATCAAAGTGCTTCAGACCGCTTCCGATGCCAATGATCTTATCCAGAAGGTCAACAATTACGTGCAGATTTCCGATGTTGTTACATCCGAAGCCTGGACCAAGACCTTCAAGTACATCGGCTATGCGATCAAAATCGGCAACGAGTATGAAAACGAGAGAGACAGAGTTATAGAGGCAGTTGCCCGCATTCTCTCCGTACAGGCCGCAAACCAGTACTACAAAGATTTCCTCGCTTATGTTGCATCCATAACCGATTATGATGTCGTTGTTACCGCCTGCAACAAGCTCATCGCCGATATCGACAAGAGCGTTGAGGACGTGCTCAATGATGAAGTAGGCGGCGCGCTTACTTTCACCGGCGGCAGACTCTTTGAAACCGCTGCCCGTATAGCACTTGAGTCAAACGCTTACACCGCAGTTGCTCTCAAGGTTTATGATGTGGGCACAAGCGTTGCCGATGTTCTCTGGAACACCAGCGATCAGTATGTCCTTATGGATCAGCTCTACACCACATTCTTTGTTGAAACCGCCGCAGCCGAGTATCTCAAAAACGCTGACAGCGCAGACCTTTATGAATTCGCTCTCAGCGCTCTCGTAGCTCTCAGAAAGGGCGGCGCGGAGACTCTCTACAATCTCAAGCTCGCTCAGAACAAGGGCCTCGTAGGTATGGTAAAGAACCAGATTAACTTCAACATCACCATCAACGAAGCTGCTGAGCTCGCTTTCCTTGATCTCGCAAGCGATATCCTCTTCAACACACCCGATGCCGATTACATCAAGGTTGATTCTGTTGTTCAGGTCAACACTCCGGGCAATGTTGATATGGGTTCAACCAGTCTCACCGCTTCCACTCCTCTCCCCGTGAGAAATGAAGACGGTTATTTCAGCGTAGTTCACAACGATGCCGCCGGCACATTCATCAAGACCGGTTTCGTTCCCGCGGACACCGATGTCAGAGTATATTCCGAATCAAAGCCCGCTCTTGCAACAGCCATTATCTATCTTATTGAGAACGGCATTATTGAGGATTACTCCTTCACATCAGTTACCGTTACCGCTGAAGAGAACGTAACATTCAACACTGCGTTTGCAGACGGCTACACATATGCTCTTGGCGAAGAAACAGCCAACCTCAACGCAGATTATGTTTGCCCCGCTTACAACGAAGTAACAGCAGCCAGCGTTACTCACGCAGTTGCCGATGTTGTAAAGACCGAAGGCACCAAGAAGGTTGTTACATTCAAAGACTCCATCAAGCAGTTCTTTGACGGACTTATCGCAGCTCTGCGCAACCTTTTCAGAATCAAAAAGTAATTAATCAGTAAATGCAAGCAAACTCCCCGGTTAATGGCAGTGACTCATAAACCACTGATTTCAAATCATAATAGATAGTGGGACTGTCAACAGGGTTGGTAAAAAACAAGGGTACGAAGATTATTGAAATCTTCGTACCCTTTTTTGTCCTCTAAGATTACATTATCTGTTTTGATGTTGACAAACCAAACATCATAAAAAACATTAGAAATTAACAGTTACCTTTTTCCAACTGAAAAGATTGAAGAGGAAGTTGGTGAAGAATGAAATCAGCTTTGCAAAGAATCCGGTGTCAACTTTGACTGTAAGTGTTGAAGAGTCAAGAACTTTGGTTCCCTGTTTAACTTCAATTATAACATTCTTTGTAGATGATGCCTGACCGATTTCCGCAGAATAAGTGCTACCGCTGACAGCCGCTTCTTTACCATCAATATATACTTTTGCTCCTGAAGGAACATTTTTAAGTGTTACCCTTACAGTTACAATTGTATTATAAGCGGCCGTCTGCTCCTTGAAGGATGTGGGCAACTTGTATTCTTCTGACGGTGTGGGTGTGTCAATTTTCGTGTAAACTGCGATTACCGTTATGTCACTTGCCGCAAGCGTATAATCGCTCCATTTGCCATCGTATCCTTCTTTTACGGGGACTTCCGGCTCCTGAATGCTTTCGGTGTCGATTGTGAATTTAACCTCGGCCACGGTCACTCCGTTTTCGTCAACGAATTTCGCCGTATACTCCTTGCGGTGGGCAGAAAGGTCCGATTCAAGGCGGTCAATTACGGAGGCGGCCGTTTCTTTGTTTTCGTCAAGGCTCCTGCTCTCATCAAATCCGAGGGCGGCAATCTCTTCCTTCGCCGCTTTAATCAGGGCGGTGCACTGAGCACTGTCACCTGCCTGAGCAAGGGCATCCGCCTGAGTGGCAAGGCCTGCCTTATACTCCTCAAAAGCGGCTTTGTCTGCGGCCAGCTGAGCCTCGGCGGCTTCCTTCGCGCGCTGAGCTTCAAGTCTCTGTGTAAGGCCTGCGATGTCCGCCGCAAGGTCGGCGGCAGCTTTGTTTGCCGCGAGGTCTTTTTCTTCATCATATTCA
>JAEELT010000101.1 GCA_016282855.1 Clostridiaceae bacterium
CTGTGTTAATACAGGCTCGCCGTCCTGAGCAAAGCCGACTGTGATAATACCGGCGAGCATAGTCAGGACAAGAAATACTGAAACAAGCGATTTGATATTTTTCATGTTATCCTCCGTGTGCATCAAATGAAATGACAATACTAAGATATTATATAACAATTTTATAAAAAAAGCAACCACAAAAAACTGCTGCCGGGCGCAAGAAAAAAACGAAACGATGCGGCAGATTACGGGCAGCCGCCGTGGGGGCTTCCGCTCTTTGCTTTTTTCCGTTGCAACTTACTCCGCTTCGTGCTATCATTAAGTGAAAATAAAAATGAACGGCGGAGTGCTTATGATGAAGATAATCAGAATAATAGTGTCTCTTTTTGTCAGCGCCGAAATTGCCTTCTCCGGCATCGGCGGCCCCGCGTCACACCGCGTTACGCCCGAAAGGGAAACCGGCAAATATACTCAGTATGTGAATCCATTTATCGGCACGGGCGGAATACCCTGGGCCTGCGCCATGCTCAGCCCTGCCGCGTGCGCCCCCTTCGGCTGCGTGAGAGTGGGGCCAGACACCTGCGCCGCGGGCGGAACTGCCTCGATAAAGACCAACACCTCCGGCTATTATTATGAGCACGGACATATGCTCGGCTTCAGCCACGGAAGACTTTCAGGCACCGGCGCAAGAGATTACGGCATGTTCAGAGTCACTCCCTGCGTAAACGGCAGGAAGCCCGCCTCTCTGCCTTTTCTGCATAAAGATGAAAGCGCTTACCCCGGATATTACGGGGTTTATCTGCCGTCCTGCTCCGCCGTGTGCGAGATGACAGCATCATCTCACTGCGCGCTTTACAGATTCACATTCGCGGAAAAAAGCACGCCGACGGTATATATCGACGCCTCATCCTGCATAAGCTCCGGCAGGACTGAAGACTCATCTGTCACGCCCGGCGAAGGAGGAAAAAATCTCACTGCGTCAGCAACTCTCTTCGGCACATTCAGCGGAAGATATCAGGGGCTGCCCGTCTATATGTATGCCGAATTTGACACCCCGGCAAAGGAAATAACGCCCGATGAAAACGGCGTAACAGTGAAATTTGCCGATAATGAGGTGAGATTCAGGACCGGTATCAGCTTCATAAGCGCCGAAAACGCGCGTAATAACCTTGAGACGGAAACGGGCGGAAAAGATTTTGACGCAGTTCTGAAGAGCACGGTAAGCGAGTGGGAAAACCGCCTTTCGGCAATAGATATTCAGGCGGACGCCGAAACAATGGAGATATTCTACACCGCCTTATACCGCTCAATGATTATGCCCACGGACTTTACCGACTCAAGCGGCGAGTATCTCGGCTTTGATAAAAAGGTTCACCTCGCGCAGGGTTTCAGATACAGGACGGATATGTCGCTCTGGGACACCTGCAGGACCACGCACTCCCTTTATACCGTCATTGCCCCCGACATTCAGCGCGACTGCATTGATAGCCTGCTCGATATGGCCGATAAGGGCGGCGTGCTCCCCCGATGGCCGATGGGAGCCGGATACTCGGGTTCAATGTTCGGCAACCCGGCGAATATTGTGCTCACCGAAAGCTTCCTCAAGGGCTTTGATTTTGACGCCGAAAAGGCCTGCGACTATATGGTGAGGTGCGCTCAGGGCGAAATCGGCGATGAGGACCAGAAAAGAGATATGCTCGCCTACAATGAATACGGCTATCTCCCGGATGATATGACCGACAGATACTCCGTTTCGAAAACGCTTGAGTTTTCATGGGAAAACGACGCCGTTTCGCGCCTTTGCTCCGCTCTGGGAAGAGATGAAGAGGCGGAAATGCTCTCGCATCGTTCGGGTTTCTACAAAAATATATGGAACAGCGGCAGCAGATACTTTATGCCGAGGAATTCCGACGGATCATTCAAAAAAGTCATAACGCACGTAACATCGTTTTTTGACGATATATTCGGCACAAAAATCTTCAACGCCTTCTGCGAGGGAGGAGCAAACCACTGGCGCTGGAGCGCTCAGCAGGATGTTCAGGGCCTGATAAATCTCTTCGGCTCACGGGAATTATTTGTTTCGGAGCTTGAGAAATTCATGAAAAGCGCGTCGGCAGAAAGGGCGGCCCTTGACCCGGGCTCAGGCTACTGGATAGGCAATCAGCACGATATACACACCCCCTGGCTCTTCACCGACGCCGGCAGACCGGACCTTACTCAGAAGTGGGTCAGATGGACCCTCGCAAACAGATTCAGCACCGATATTGACGGGCTTGACGGCAACGACGACGGCGGCACGCTCAGCAGCTGGTATGTGCTCGCGGCTGTAGGCATTTACCCCGTGGCAGGCACGGACAGATACTATATCGGCTCCCCCTGCGTAAACAGCGCCGTCATCACATTCCCAAGCGGTAAAACGCTTAAAATAACCGCTCATAACAACAGCAAAAAGAACATCTATGTTTCATCGGTCACTCTGAATCGAGCTGAAATCACCGGCGGCTTTATCACCCACGATATGCTCACCTCAGGCGGAGAGCTGGTTTTTGAGATGACGGATAAGTATTGAAAACATATATAATATCCATAGATAAGAAACGCTTGATACACTGTCATCCGTTTCGGAAAATGAAAACGCTATTCAAAAAGTATCATTTAAAATTCCTGCGGTCATAGCCGTTGCGGCGGCAGTTACCGCCTCGGCAATTGCTGCGGTCATAATCTCCAAAAAGAGAAAATAATCAAGTGATAATAATGAAAGAAAAACAAAGCTCCGCAATCTGACGAAACACCTGCCGGCTCTGTAACACCTGCGCTTATCATTGCGCCCCCTGCGTGCGTGATACGCAAAACGGGCAAAGCCGAAACTTCCGCAAAATAATAAGAATAACAGAAGCGGTCTAATCTGCATCCGATTGCAGATTAGGCCGCATATTTTACATTTTTTTAATCAATCCTCGATTTTTGCTTTTGCTGAGTTTATTTCCCTGAAAATCGCGGGGTCGAATTTCACGCCTCTCTCATAGGTGTAAACGCCGTTTTGCTCCTGCTCCACATCATAGAGCTGTGTATAGCAGAAGCCGAACATCTTGCCGTTGCCCAGAAGGGCGCCGGTAAGCCTTCTGTATCTCTCGATGTATTCTTCGGGCGTCTTCGGGTCATTGCCGTAGCCCCAGGCATCGTCGCTGCGATTCATTGACCAGCGAATGCCGCCGTATTCGCTGATAAATACGGGACGGTCATCGGCATATTCAATATCCTGACGCTCGTTGGTGGGGTCGTGAAGCTTCGCGCCGTTTTCAAAATCATTGTATCTCTTTGTGAATATATCCGCATTCTGCTCATAATCGTGAGTGTCATAGATATCGGTAATCACGTGATAGTTACCGCTCGTGTCAATGCAGGGGCGGGTCGGGTCATAAGCCTTCGTCACTTTGTAAACGGTTTCAAGCAGCTCGTCCCTCTGCTCTCTTCCGTCGTAATTCCATGTTTCGTTGAAGGGACACCATCCCACTATTGACGGGTGATTGAAATCCCTCTCAAGCTCCTCAAGCCACTCGCGCACTATAATATCCGTAAGTTTTCCGTCGGAGTAATCAATGCCCCAGTTGGGATATTCGCCCCAGGCAAGGTAGCCCATTTTGTCGCAGTAATAAAGGAACATAGGTTCAAACACCTTCTGATGCAGACGCGCGCCGTTGAAGCCGGCGTCCACAGAGAGCTGCACATCCTTCTGCAGAGCTTCGGCGGTAGGCGCGGTGTAAATGCCGTCGGGATAGAAGCCCTGGTCAAGCACCAGGCGCTGGAATACGCTTTTGCCGTTTATAAGGAATTTATATCCGTCAAGGGCCAGGTCGCGCAGGCCGAAATATGAGTGAACAACATCATCGCCGAATTTCAGCTCAAGGTCATAGAGTCTGCCGTTTCCGACCTCCCAGAGATGCTTTTCGGAAAGGGCGATTTCGCCTGTTATCTCATTTTCGGCAGTTTTTGCGAAAGAACCGACCTGCCTGCCCTCGTAGCAGGCGCTCACGCACAGTTCGCCCCTGCCGCACACCTTGGCCTGCACGGTGACGGCGCAGTTGGCGGCATCGGGATAGACACGAAATGAACTGATATAGTTTTCAGGTGTGAATTCAAGAGTGACAGTCTGCCAGATGCCCGTGGTGCGGGTGTAGAGACAGCCTCTCGAATACAGCTCCGGGCTCTGCTTGCCTGTTGCCTGATACGGCGAGCGCGTATCATCAACTGCATTCACAACAACCGTGTTTTCACCTGCCGTAAGCAGCGAAGTGATTTCAAACGAAAATGAGGTGTATCCTCCGCGGTGAGTGCCCGCCTTTTTGCCGTTGATATATACATTAGCAATAAAATCAACAGCGCCAAAGCAAATGAATACTCTGCCTTCGAGCTGAGCCGGTGTAATCTCAAACCTGCGCCTGTACCAGACGGCCGGGATAAAATCCTTGTAGCCTATGCCGGAAAGCTCACTCTCCGGGCAGAAGGGCACGGTGATTTCTTTGCCGAAGCTCTCAAGCGCGCACATTTCTTCAGCAGGGCGTGAATTGCCGAAATCAAAGGCAAACTCCCACTGCCCGTTGAGGTTGATGAAATTATCTCGTCTGAACTGCGGGTTGGGATGCTCATTTCTGGGAATGCTCATTTCTTTTTCTCCTTATAAAAATTTATTCGCTGAAAAAATAATCTTCCGCCGCCGCGGCCAGGCAGTGATATACGGGCAGGGTAAGCTCCTGTACCCTGTATGTTTCGCGGGCGGGAATCTTAATTACGCAGCCGGCTCTGCCACCGCACTTTCCGGCGCTTTCGCCGGTAATTGCGATTGAGGCAATGCCCTTAGCCGCCGCGGCCTCGAGCGCGTAAACTATGTTGGCAGAGTTGCCCGAGGTGGAAAACACCAGCAGAAGGTCGCGCTCCCGCGCAAGAGCGTAAACCTGCTGAGCATAGACATAATCGGGATTGCAGTCATTGATGAATGCGGTCATCACCGCTGTCTGAGACGGCAGCGATACGGCGGGCAGGCCTCTCTGCAGCCCATCCGCAAGGGCTGAATTGCCGAATCTCTCCTTTTCAGCGGGCATAAGCGGGCGCTTTTTTAAAAAGCCCTTCATCAATTCGCCCGTCAGGTGGGCGCAGTCCGCGCTGCTGCCTCCGTTGCCGCAGCACAGGAGCTTGCCTCCGGCCTCATAACAGGATATAAGCAACTGCAGCGCCTGAGTAATTGATTCGCGGCAGACGGCAAGCGCCGGATAATCCGCAATCAGGTTTTCAATAAAACAGCTGTTCATTTTATACTCTCTCCGTATTCCTTTGCCACGCCTATCGCGGCATAATCTCCTATGTCATCGCCGAGTGCGGCGGGCACGATTTCGCAAGCGGCAAGGTTCACGGCAAGCGCCTCGCGCGAAAGAACCTCAAGCATCTTTTCTCTCATAAGGTCGCCCGAGCGCGCGTAAACGCTGCCTATAACAATCCTTTCGGGGTTAAGTATATCTATAAGCACGGCAAGCCCCCTGCCGAGCATCTGAGCACTCCTGTCATAAACCGATTGTGCGAAGGCATCGCCCGCGCGGGCCGCCTGCGCTATGGTTTTAGCGGTGAAATCCGTTCCTCTCAGGGTCGTTTCGCCGTCATAATCATCGAGCATCATACCCGCAAGGCGTGCTATGCCGCCGCCGGAGCAGAATCCCTCAAAGGAGCCGCACTTGCCGTAGCCTTCGGGGCCGTCGTTTTCGAGCCGGATATGCCCCGCCTCGCCCGCTGTGCCCGAGGCGCCTGAATAAAGCCTGCCGCCGAGTATGAGACCGGCGCCCATACCTGTGCCGAAGGTAAGAAAAATCATATTGCTGCATCCCCTGCCTGCCCCGAACTGCCACTCCGCGAGAGCGCAGGCATCGGCGTCATTGCGCACTTTGCAGGGCACGCCGAGAGCGTGCGTAACTGCACAGGCAAGCGGGATATTGTCCCAGCCGGGCAGATTCGGCGGGCTCATTATAATGCCCTTTTCGCTGTTAAGCGGACCGCCGCAGCTCACGCCGCAGGCAATCACTTCGCCCGGGGTAATCCCCTTTTCGCTCATCAGTGAGCGGCAGGAGGACAAAAGCCGGTCAATAACTCCGTAAGGTCCTTCGCACGAAGCGGTGGGAAATGAGAGCTTTGATATGACGGCGCCGTTTTCGTCAGCGAGCACCGCTGAGCACTTGGTGCCCCCTATATCCATACCCATATAATACCTCACTCATTTCACCGCCCTTTCACGCTTTTCATTATATTATCATAAACGCCTTCAGTCAAGAAAAACAAAGGAATTCGGGGGCTCGAATATTTGTTAATTATTTGTAAATTCGGATTGCGAATATTGAGAATTTTGCCGAAATATGGTACTATTTACGGCAAGGAAGAGGAGCCCCTCTTCCTAATAAACAAAGGGAGTGATTTAAATGTCACCTGTTATTATCTGGGCAGTGGCTTTGGTCGTTCTCCTTGCAATTGAAGGAGCAACGGCACAGCTTGTGACCATATGGTTTGCCGCCGGGGCTCTCGTGGCTCTCATAGCCGCAGCTCTTCACGCACCGATTTGGCTCCAGGCTGTACTCTTTATCGTTGTTTCGGGTGTGACGCTCGTTGCAACAAGACCGCTTGTAAAAAACATTACCAAGCGAAAAACGCAGTCCCTTAACGCCGACCGATGTATCGGAGAGACCGCGGTTGTTACCGAGGATATTGACAATATTCAGGCAACAGGCTCCGTAAAGGTAGGCGGCATTGTATGGACCGCGCGTTCCTCAGACGGAGAAAAAATAGAAAAAGGCAAAAACGTCATCATCGAAAAGATTGACGGTGTTAAGCTCATAGTAAAGGAGATCTGATTATGATTTATGTAATCTTTGGCATTCTTGCACTTCTATTTATCATACTTATTGTTTCAAACATCAAAGTTGTTCCCCAGTCAAAGGCGTTCGTCATTGAGCGTCTGGGCGCTTACAGCACCACTTGGGACACCGGCCTTCATGTGAAAGTGCCGTTCATTGACAGAATAGCAAAGCAGGTTTCGCTCAAGGAGCAGGTTGTGGACTTCCCGCCCCAGCCGGTTATCACAAAAGATAACGTAACAATGCAGATTGATACCATCGTTTTCTTCCAGATTACAGACCCCAAGCTTTATGCGTACGGCGTTGAGAGACCCATAATGGCCATTGAGAACCTCACCGCCACCACCCTGCGTAACATCATAGGCGAGCTTGAGCTTGACCACACTCTCACATCCCGCGACACCATCAACGCCAAAATCAGGGGCATTCTTGACGAAGCGACCGACCCCTGGGGCATCAAGGTAAACCGCGTGGAGCTCAAAAACATACTGCCCCCCAAAGAGATTCAGGACGCGATGGAGAAACAGATGAAGGCAGAGCGCCAGCGCAGAGAGGCAATCCTCACCGCTGAAGGCCAGAAAGAGAGCCAGATTCTCGTTGCGCAGGGCCACAAAGAGAGCCAGATTCTTCAGGCGCAGGCAGATAAAGAAGCCGCCATTCTCGCGGCAGAAGCCGAAAGAGAGAGCAAAATCCGCAAAGCGGAAGGCGAAGCGCAGGCTATTCTCAAGGTTGAAGAAGCAAGAGCGAAAGCCATTGAACTTATCAACGACGCAAAGCCCGGCGAGGGCTACCTCAAAATCAAGAGCCTCGAGGCATTCGAGGCAGCGGCAGACGGTCAGGCAACCAAGCTCATCATCCCCGGTCAGCTTGAGGGTATAGCGAGCGTAGCGGCCGCGGCCAAGGAGATACTTAAATAACCAAACCTTAAACACGGCGGGGCCCGAAAAAATCGGGTCCCGCTTTTACGGAGCAAATGAGAAGCGATGAAATACAGCACAGTTATATTTGACCTTGACGGCACACTGATTGACACGCTCGAGGACCTTAAAAACAGCGTAAACTACACTCTGAGTCTCAGGGGTTTTCCCGAGAGAACCTATGATGAAGTGAAAAGCTTTGTGGGCAACGGCATAGCAAAGCTTGTGAGCAGGGCTCTGCCCGAAGGCACCGACGAAAAAACGTTTGAAGAGTGCCTTGCCGTGTTTCACAGGCATTACCTTGAGCACTCACTTGACCTTACCGCGCCTTACGAAGGAATTTGCGGGGCGGTGGCGCTGCTTAAAGAATCAGGCGTAAAAACCGCGGTTGTCACCAACAAAACAGAGGACGCGGCAATAAAAATCGTGAAGCGGTTTTTCGGCGACAGCATAGATGTTATAATCGGTCAGGCCGAGGGCCTCGCTCCAAAGCCCGCCCCCGACGGAGTGTTTGAGGCAATGAAAAAGCTCGGCTCCTCACCGTCAGATTGCATTTATGTGGGCGATTCGGAAGTGGACTGCGCAACTGCGAGAAACGCCGGTCTGCCTGTAATAGGCTGC
>JAEELT010000102.1 GCA_016282855.1 Clostridiaceae bacterium
ATTTTAACGGGGTTGATGCCCTCTGCGTAATAAGCGCCTACGGGGGAGCAGATTACAACATAGGTTGCGTTCTTGACGGCGTGAACGCCGAGGTGAGGATCATTGCCGTACATAAAGGGTCTGATATAGAGAGAGGTGCCCTCGGAATGGGGAATCCAGTCCTTCTCAAGCTCAACAAGAGTATCAAGGATTTCAAGAGCGTCCTTTTCGTCAAGCTGAGGCAGGCAGAGCCTTTCAGCGGAGTTATTCAGTCTTCTGATGTTCTCCATAGGTCTGAACATACGGATTTCGTTATCCGCTGTTCTGTAAGCCTTGAGGCCTTCAAAAATCTCGGTGCCGTAGTGGAGGACCGTTGATGCGGGATGAATGGGGATAGGCGCAAAAGGAATGATTCTTGCGTCGTGCCAGCCTGCATCGGCGGAATAATCCATCATAAACATATGATCGGTGAAGATTCTACCGAAGCCGAGTGCGGATTCGTCCGTGGGCTTTGCCTTGGGGGCTGTGGTCTTTGTGATTTTGATTTCCATTTTTCATCTATCCTTTCATTTAAACTTATTTATTATCAAAGCTTGTTTCTCTGGATTTTGCCGCTGATTGACTTGGGAAGCTCATCGCGGAATACAACAAGACGGGGATATTTGTAAGGTGCGGTGTGCTCTTTTACGTAATTCTGAATCTCTTTTTTGAGCTCTTCGGTGCCCTCGGTACCCTTTGTGAGCACTATGGAGGCCTTGACTATCTGCCCTCTCACTTCGTCCGGAGCGGCGGAAACGCCGCACTCAAGCACATAGGGAAGCTCCATTATGACGCTCTCTATCTCGAAGGGCCCGATTCTGTAGCCGGAGGACTTGATAACATCGTCCACCCTGCCTACATACCAGTAAAATCCGTCCTCGTCCTTCCAGGCGGTGTCGCCGGTGTGATACCAGCCGTTTTTCCAGGTTTCGTCGGTCTTTTCATCATCCTTGAGATAGCACACGGCTATTCCGTAGGGCCTTTCACCCTTGATGTTTATGCAGATTTCGCCTGTTTCGCCTACCGGCACGGGGTTGTCGTCCGGGTCAAGTATCTGCACGTCATATATAGGCGCGGGCTTGCCCATTGAGCCGATTTTGTGGTCGGCGCCTCTCATGTTGCCTATAATCATAGCGGTTTCCGTCTGACCGAAGCCCTCAAGAATCTGAAGACCGGTTGCCTGCTCAAACAAGCGGTAAACCTCAGGGTTGAGCGCTTCGCCCGCTGTGGTCATATGCTGAATTGACGAGAGATCGTATTTGGTTATATCCTGCCTTACGAGCATCCTGAGTATTGTGGGAGGCGCGCAGAAGGTGGTGATATTATACTGCTTGAACATCGGGAGCAGGTCTTCGGCGTGGAAACGCTCCTCATCGTAAACAAACAGAGCCGTTTCGCACATCCACTGCCCGTAGAGCTTGCCCCACGCGGCCTTTGCCCAGCCGGTGTCGGAATAGCTCAGATGAATACCGTCCGGATCAACGTCGTGCCAGTATTTCGCGGTATGGAACTGACCCAGGGGGTAAAGATAATTGTGCACCGCGAGCTTCGGGAAGCCGGATGTGCCGGATGTGAAATACATCAGCATATAGTCCTTGCCGCAGGGGGCGTCGTCCGGTCTCTCATAATGAGTGCTGAAGCGCATATACTCCTCATTGAAGTCTCTCCAGCCCTCTCTGGTGCCGTTGACTATGATCTTGTTTTTAAGGCCGTCATAGCTTTTCTCCGCTTCCTCAACGCTTCTGCAGATGTTGGGGTCGTCCGCCGTGCAGATGATGGCGGAAACATCGGCAAACCTGAATCTGTACTCATAATCGTGCGGAAGAAGCTGGAAGGTGGCGGGAATTGATACGGCGCCGATTTTTTCGAGAGCGAGCGTGGCAAACCAGAACTGATAGTTTCTCTTGAGCACCAGCATTACCCTGTCGCCCTTTTTGATGCCGAGGGAAAGGAAGTAGTTTACGCAGCGGTTGGTATTCTGCTTTATTTCCTTCCAGGTGAATCTCGTGGGTATCTTATCTTTTGAAACATAGAGCATTGCAAGTTTGTCGGGGTCCTTTGCCGCGATTTCGTCTATGATGTCAAAAGCGTAGTTGAATTTTTCGGTATTCTTGAACTTGATTGAAACGGGAGTTCCGTTTTCGTCCTCTTGCGTTTCAATGAATCTTTTGTAAATCCTGTCTTTGGTATCTTTGACGTGACCCATTTCGGGGCCTGCCACTTTTTTGGCGGGTTGCAGCTCGGGGATAGGCTCGCCGGACGGGTTGAGGACTATGGCGTAAAAGCTGCAGTCTGCTCCGCCCACGGCTCTCTCGCCGTGCGGCTTGTCGGAGTTAAAATAAATGCTGTCGCCGGGGCCGAGGATCTCGGTGTGCTCTCCAACCTGAACCTCAAGATGGCCGTCGATGACAATGTCAATCTCCTGGCCGCTGTGGCTGGTAAGCTCCATGGGCTTGTTTACGGCTTCCTCGCTGTATTTGCTCACTACATAGAGCGGCTCCGAAATCCTGTTTCTGAAGCCGTATGCCATATTGTAATATGTCATACCGTGAGCGTCCGATATTTTGGGCGCCTCTCCCCTTCTCGTGACAAAGTACGAATAAAGCTTGGGGGAATGGCCCTCAATAAGATTGGTCACATCCACGGAAAGGGCGTTTGCGCACCTGTAGAGGAAGGCAAAGTTAAGGTCGCTGTTGCCGTTTTCGCACTCAATGTATTCCTCGGGAGTTATACCCGTTGCCGCCGCCATCTGCTCAACTGAGATGCCTTCCACCTCTCTGAGCTCTCTGATTCTTGCGGCCATTTCCTTGATTTTGAAATCAAGGCCGGTCATTTCCATAATAAACACCTCATTTTGCGGGGCGTTAAAAAACTCGCCCCAAAGCTGATAATAACTTTGAGACGAGCCGGAATATATATCCGATACCCGCGGTACCACTCAAATTGCGCCGTAAAGCGCCGCTCAGGCTCTGACAAGCCGTATGCTCTAACGCGGCAGTCACGGGGAGGTTCTACTTGCGTATCTGCTTTCTTCCTCCCGACTCGGAAGCTACAACTTTGCCTTTACGAATCTGCGGTTTGCACCAACCACCGCTTCTCTGAAAGACCGACCGGGCAAGTACTCTTCGTCAACGTCTTTATTTATTGCAGTATATGATATATCAGTTTTTTGATTTTGTCAATAATTATTTTTAAAAAGACTGTATTATATTATAATTTGTTTCTCTGAATTTTGCCGCTGATTGACTTGGGAAGCTCATCGCGGAACACGACAAGACGGGGATATTTGTAAGGAGCGGTGTGCTCTTTTACGTAATTCTGAATCTCTTTTTTGAGCTCTTCGGTGCCCTCGGTACCCTTTGTGAGCACTATGGAGGCCTTGACTATCTGCCCTCTCACTTCGTCAGGAGCGGCGGAAACGCCGCACTCAAGCACATAGGGAAGCTCCATTATGACACTCTCTATCTCGAAGGGCCCGATTCTGTAGCCGGAGGACTTGATAACATCATCCACCCTGCCTACATACCAGAAGAAGCCGTCCTCGTCTCTCCACGCGGTGTCGCCTGTGTGATAAACATTTCCTCTGCGGCACTCAACATTCTTCTCGTCCTCGTCTATGTACTGCTTGAAAAGGCCTACGGGGTCGCCGCCGTCAAGGCGTACAACGAGCTCGCCCGTTTCGCCCACGGGCACTGAATTGCCGTCAGGGTCAACAAGGTCCACATCATACTGCGGCGAGGCCTTGCCCATTGAGCCAAGGCGCGCTTCGGTGCCGATAAGGTTGCCCACTACGAGCGTGGTTTCCGTCTGGCCGAAGCCCTCCATTATTTCGAGCCCCGTTGCCTTCTTGAACTGAATCGCAACCTCGGGGTTAAGCGCTTCGCCGGCTGTGGTCATATGCTTTACGGACGAAAAATCGTACTGTGTGATATCCTCTTTTATGAGCATTCTGAGCATTGTGGGAGGCGCGCAGAAGGTAGTTATCTGATACTGCGCGAAAAGCGGAAGTATATCGGCGGAATGGAACCTGTCGAAGTCGTACACAAACACGGCTCCCTCGCACATCCACTGCCCGTAGAGCTTGCCCCAGAGCGCCTTGCCCCAACCTGTGTCGGATATGGTGAAATGAAGCCCGTCCTTTTCGCAGCAGTGCCAGTATTTGGCTGTCACGAAATGGCCCAGACTGTAGGTGTGCCTGTGCTCAACCATTTTGGGGTTGCCTGTGGTGCCGGATGAGAAGAAGATGAGGGCGGTGTCATTGCCGCCGGGGGTATCTTCCGTTCTGAAGTAATGGGAGCTGTAAATCGGATATTCGGCGTCAAAATCGTGCCAGCCTTCTCTCTTGCCGCCCACAAGTATTTTTGTGGTAACGCTCGGGCATTTTTCGGCGGCTTTTTCGGCTATCTCAGCCACATCGCCGTAATCGGTGCAGATTATCGCCTTAACATTGGCGGCATTATATCTGTACTCAAAATCGTGATCCTTGAGCAGATAGGTTGCGGGTATGGCGACAGCGCCCATCTTGTGCAGGGCAACCATAGTGAACCAGAACTGATAGTGGCGGCGGAGCACAAGCATAACTCTGTCACCCTTCTTTATGCCGAGCGAGGTGAGGTAATTCGCCACTCTCGCGCTCTCCTGCTTTATCTGCTTGAAAGTGTATCTTCTCTCTTTTTTGTTGATATCCAGATGTATCATCGCGAGCTTGTCGGGGTATTTGTCGGCAATCGCGTCAACACAGTCAAAACCGAAGTTGTATTTTTCGGTGTTCTCAAAATGAATCTTTTTAAGACAGCCGTTTTCATCCTCTTCGCACTTGGCGTATTTATCAACTATAAGCCCGGTTGCCGGTCTTGCCTGAGCAACGCTGAGACTGATTTCGGACTCTTTCGCCTTCTCGCCGGGTATAACGAAAGCGAGGAAGGTGCAGTCTCTGCCGTCTATGGCAATCATACCGTGAGGTGTGGATGAGTCATAAAAAATGCTGTCACCCTCGTGGAGCACTTCCTTGTTTTTGCCCACCTGCACGAGCAGCGAGCCGGAAATTACAAGGTCAAACTCCTGACCGTTATGCTTTGTGGTGTGTATGGGCTTATTCTGAAGCTCGGCGGAATACTCATAGGTAACCCAGTAAGGCTCCGCAAGCTTGTTTCTGAATTTGGGCGCAAGATTCTTTATGGAAATGCCGTCTTCCTTCGCAGTCTCGTGGCCCTGACCCTTTCTCGTGACGGTGTATGAGAGAAGATGGGTGGTGCGGCCTTCAATAAGGGCGGTGATGTCAATGCCGAAAGCGAGAGCGCATTTGTGAATGAAAGTGAAGGGCAGGTCCGCATCTCCGCTCTCATAGGTAAGATATTCGCTTGCGGTAACCTCGGTTTTCTCCGCCATCTCTTCGGGGGTGAAGCCGAGAATCTCACGCATCTCCCTGATACGCTTTGCCGTCTCTTTGAGGCTGTTCATAAGATTCTGATTTTCCATTTTGTTTCCTCCTGTATCGTTTAGCCAAAAACAAAAAAGCCCGTCTCAAGTTTCCTTGAGACGAGCCGGAATTCATTCCGATACCCGCGGTACCACTCAAATTGCGCTTTAAAGCGCCTCTCTTCGGGCTCCAACAAGCCCTATGCACTAACGCAGCAAACTCGGGAGATATCTACTTGCTTCCGCTTTGGGATCTCCGGCTCGGAAGGGATGGGCTTAAAAACAATCGTTACCGGGATCACAGCACCCCCGGCTCTCTGAAAACTCCTTGCTTTCGCCGTCTTCGTCATTGCCTTTGGCTATTTAATTGAGCGTATTTTATCACCGTCGGGAACACTTGTCAAGCTTTTTTTTGGATTAAGGCGCAAACCGGTGCGCCGGATTATGCGCTCAGAGCGCGTATTTATCTATTCCGAACAGGCTTTCGGCGTTTTTATGAGTGATAAGCTCAAGCTCATTTTCTGTCAGCCCGAGCGAAAGAAGCTTAGCGAGCTCTTCTTCGGGTGACCACATCGGATAGTCAGTGCCGAACAGCACCCTGTCCGCCCCGTAGTGTCTTATTATATCAAGCATTTTCCCGCTGCCGGCGTAGTCATACACAGACGAGCAGTCCACATAAAAATTACCGTAACCGCAAAGATTTTTCACCGCATCATCCCATACGCTCCAGCCTCCGAGATGAGCGCCGATAACCGTAAGGCCCGTAAAAATATCAAGAACCGGCTTTATCCTGTTGGGGTTTGAATAATCCTTGCGGCAGTCGCCGCAGTGAATGAGCACGGGTATCCTGCCCTCGCAGCACTCGTACACTTTAAGATATCTGTAATCATCCGCCTTGGTCTGCTGAAAATCGGGGTGGATTTTTACTCCTTTGAGACCGAGTGAAATGATTTCCTCAACCGAATCGCGCAAATCAGGGCAATCGGGGTGCACTGTGCCAAGGCCTGTCAGGGTTCCGCCCGATTTGCTCACCTCGCCGGCTATGAATCGGTTTACCGAGCTCACCTGATGAGCATTTGTCGCAACGGAAAATATGACCTGATGGCCTATCCCGGCGCGCCTCTCGCGCTCAAGCATATCAGCCACGCTGCCGCGCCCGAGCATATCCGGGGTAAGCTCAATATTATAGAATGACGCTATCCCTCCTACCGCTTTTTCCGCGAGCGCATCGGGATATACGTGACAGTGACAGTCTGTAATTCTCATTTCTGTTACCTTTTTATAAAATGCCCGCCCGTATTAAAACGGGCGGGACGCGGTTTATTTTTTGAGCCCGAGCATTTCTATGGATTCTTCTCTCATCTTATATTTGAGAATCTTGCCCGCGGCGTTCATCGGTAAAGCTTTTACAAACAGGAAGTATCTCGGCACCTTATGCCTTGCAATATGCGAGTTGCCGAACTCCCTCATTTCCTCTTCGCTGGAGGTTTCGCCGTCGTGAAGCACAATCCACGCGCACGCTTCCTCGCCGTATCGCTCATCGGGCACGCCGACTATCTGAACATCCCTTACCTTTTCGTGAGTGAGATAAAACTCCTCTATTTCACGGGGATAAATGTTTTCGCCGCCGCGGATTATCATATCCTTGAGGCGCCCTGTCACTTTGTAATAGCCGTCTGCCGTGCGGCAGCAGATGTCGCCGCTGTGAAGCCAGCCGTCGGCGTCAATGGTTTCCTCTGTGGCCTTGGGCATCTTGTAGTAACCCTTCATAATATTGAAGCCTCTTGCCACAAACTCTCCGTTTTCGCCGTCGGGGAGCTCTTCGCCGGTTTCGGGGTCTATTATTTTGCACTCGACTCCCGGGAAGGCGGAGCCGACTGTTTCAACCCTGTGATCCTCATCCTCGTTCACTTCGCCCATGGTGCTACCGGGGGCGGATTCCGTCATGCCGTAAACGGAGATGATTTCACGCATATTCATCTCTCTTGCGGCCCTTCTCATAAGGTCAGGCGGGCAGTTTGAGCCGGCCATTATGCCGGTCCTTATGTGCGAAAAATCCGTCTTGGCAAAATCCTCATGGTTGAACATACCGATGAACATGGTCGGAACGCCGTTGAAGCAGGTGATTTTTTCGTCATTTACACAGGCAAGAGATGACTTGGGCGAATAGTAAGGTATCGGGCAGAGGGTGCCGCCGTGGGTCATTGTGGATGTCATTGAAAGAACCATGCCGAAGCAGTGGAACATGGGCACCTGAATCATCATTCTGTCCGCTGTGGAAAGGTCCATACGGTCGCCGATTATCTTGCCGTCATTTACTATGTTGTTATGAGTGAGCATAACTCCCTTGGGGAAGCCGGTGGTGCCTGAAGTGTACTGCATATTGCACACGTCATCGGGCTTAACCATAGAGGCTCTGCGGTTTACCTCCTCCTGAGGAACAAGCTCGGCTCTGTCAAAAGTCTCCTCCCAGGTGAGAGCGCCTTTCATACTGAAGCCGACGGTAATAACATTCCGCAGGAAGGGCAGGTTCTTTGAGTAAAGCGGCTTGCCGGGAGTGAGGCTCTCAAGCTCAGGGCAGAGCTCGCTGATGATTTCCTTGTAATTTGCGTCCTTGCTGCCCTCTATCATAACAAGGGTGTGAGTGTCGCTCTGTCTGAGCAGGTATTCTATTTCGTGTATTTTATATGCCGTGTTTACGGTTACGAGCACCGCGCCTATTTTGGTAGCCGCCCAGAAAGTGAGGAACCAGGCGGGCACATTGGTGGCCCAGATTGCCACGTGATAGCCGGGCTTAACTCCGAGCGAAATGAACGCCGCGGCAAGCTCATCCACATCTCTTCTGAACTGTGAATATGTTCTCGTATAATCAAGGGTGGTGTATTTGAAGGCGTACTGGTCGGGGAAGGTATCCGCCATCACATCAAGCACCTGAGAAAATGTCATATTGAGCATCTCATACTTTTTCCATGGGAAAACGCCGGTATGCGCGCGGTTATACTGCAGTGCTGTTTTTTCGCTCTTTATATCCTCTTCTCCGGCAATGTAGCTTTTGAAATGAGTGAGCACTATATCGGGGTCGCTGATTTCATCGTTCCATTCAACACAAATGAATCCCTCGTAGTTAAGTGACCTGAGAGCGTTGATAAAGCTTTTTACCGGCAGAGAGCCTTCGCCGATAAGCACATTTGTGTCGCCTTTTCTGTCGCCCATACGCACATAGCAGATATAGGCACCCAGGGTTTTAATGGTGCTCTCGGCGCTTTCCTGCGCGTCAAAATATGTGTTTCTCATATTCCAGCAGGCGCCCGTCGCAACGCTGGCAAACTCGTTTATGAGAGTGAGCAGCTTTTCGGTGTGCGCGAGAGCACCTTTTGTTTCAAACAGTATTCTCACATCAGCCTGCTCCGCTCTTTCAACAGCGGGGGCAAGCTTCTGCCTGAGCGATGCGCAGTCCGGCTCGCCTTCGACAAACACGGTCACGCATTCAATGCCGTATTCCCTTGCGAAATCAATATATGTTTTTATATCATTCGCGTCCGCCTGAGCCGAATCAAGAGCGTAAGGATATGAGAGCGCGGAAATGCTGAGCCCTCTGTTGAAGAGCCATCTCCTTGAATCCGCGGAGCCTCTCAGCACGCTGTCCGGGTGCTTTTTCATTTCGCTTTTCGCGTCATATATTTCTATGCCGGCATAGCCGTAATCGTAAGCAAATCTGCACAGGTCGTAAAACGAGTTTCTGCTCACGTTTTCAGTTGAAAAAGTCAGCTTCATAAAGTCAACCTCTGTATAATGTAGTCCTTGTATTATTCTTCTTCGTCAGTGTCGTAAACAATCTTGTTGAGCGCGTTTATGTAAGCTCTTATGCAGGCGCCCACAATATTGGTGGACAGTCCGTTGCCCGAATAAAGCTTGCCCTTGCTCCTGAGCTTGATAAGAGCCGAGCCCAGAGACTCCTTGCCCTGGGTTACGGTGTTAATGCTGAATTCATCCAGCTCATAGTGGAAACCTATTGCCTGCTCGATTGCGCTGAAAGCAGCGTCCACGGGACCGTCGCCCACGCCGGAGCCGCTGATTTCGGATTTGCAGTCCTTGGTAAGGATTACATGGGCCATCGAGGGGGTAAGGTTGCTGCTCGATGTGGTGAAGCTCTCAAGATGATAGGTGGAAGGCGCTCTCATAGAGTAAGACGCTATAACAGCCTCAAGCTCCTTCGCTTCCACAAAGCCCTTGGTTTCGCACACTCTTCTGAAGCCTCTTTCCACATTTCCGAGATCCTCATCGCTGAGCTGATAACCCAGAGCGACGCAGGCCTCGGCTATCTGCTGCGAGGTGCTGTCGGCGTCAAGATAAATATCAGCCGTGCCGCCGAGAGGCTTATTACCCTCGGGGATTTCCGTTTCGGCAATCTTGCCGGATATGCTCTTTGTTTCGGAGTGCGCTTTTGTTACATCAATGTTGATGCTTATTCCCACAGATTCGCCCTTTGATTTTACAGCCCAGGCAAAATCGTCAACCTTAAGCTCATTGCTGCCGCGGATTACGGTCTTTACGCCGTCCGCCCCTGCGAGTACGGCTTCAAAAGCGGAAGCGACAGCCATTCTCAGGCTGTTATTCACTTTCACATAAAGCGGCACGCTCACCGCCGGCCTGATTTCGGCTATGAAAGAGGCAAGCTCGCCGGGAAGCATTGTGCCTGCGTCATCGCAAACCGTTACGGCGGCGGCACCGCAGTCCTGCGCGGTCCTGAGCGCCTGAGCGAGGAAATCCTTTTCGGCTCTCGTGGCATCCAGAGCAACAAACTCGACATTTTCACACTTTGCCTTTGCGGCCTTGACAAGAGTCTCTATTCTGGGCAGCATTTTGGCCGACTTTATGTGGTAGGCATATTCCATCTGCACGGTGCTCAGGGGAAGCACCACCTGAAGGCAGGGCTTTGCCGCGCCCTGAATTGCCTCCCACGCGGCATCTATCTCTTCCTCTGTTTCGCCCACGGGCAGGCAGAGGGCCGCATTTTTAATATTGGCGGCGATTGTCTTATATACTATTGTATCTTCCTTGACTTTTGTTATGGGAGCGAGCTCAACAGCATCGGCGCCCATTGCCTCAACCGCGGCGGCAACAGCCGTCTTCTCACGGAAAAGCAGGGGATTCTTTCTCTCCCCGGCAAGTTTATTCAGCGTGAAATCGGAAACATAAATCTTTCTCATTTTTTCCACTCCTTAAAAAATGAACCCGCAGAGCATACTGCTCTGCGGGATGATTATACAAAAATAACCACGGTACCACCCGTATTGCCGCCTTAAGCGACCTCTCAAAGAGCTCTATCAAGCTCCCGACCTGTAACGGGATCACCCGTAACTCCCTATGAATTCAGGAATTCTGCTCCGATACGAGACAGCAAAGTGAGATTCTTACCGCCTTGCACCTGCCGGCGGCTCTCTGAAAAGCTTGCTCAGTTTGCTTAATACCATCACTGCATTTGTCTATCGATTTCGTACAATATAGACCATTTTGGAGATTTTGTCAAGTGTTTTTTTACTCTGAGAGGTTTGCGGGCGGAGTTTTCCCCGTAAAAAATCCTTGTAAATACAATTATGCTATAGTATAATATATTCTGTATTCTTGCATTTACAAGGAGATGAACTTATGGACCCTATTAAAGTCGATTTTTCAAAGAAAGAGAGCAGAGGGCAGAAGGAGATTGTGATTCCTCCCGAAAAAGCAGGGCTCAAGATTGTTATCTGCCTGCTTCTTACGGCTCTGACCGCGCTTATCGCGTTTTATGTAATGCTCCCGGCAATCAATCTCAAATCGTTTGATATTTACATTTATATCGGCCTTGTCGCGGCTTCCTACGTTGTGTGGAACGCTCTGCTGACAAAGGCCACCGTAAAGCCCGAATACATGCCTTACGTTAAAAAGAGAGCGCTTGTGCCCGGAATTATCATCGGAATACTCGTGCTTACGGTTGCAGTGGGCTATGTGATTTCATCACAGTTCTTCAGGGCAAAAAGCTACAGCAGCATTATAAGCGTGGCTACCGACACCAACTTCTCCGATGACCTCGAAGAGGAAGACGCGGAATCCTTCTCCTCAATTCCCCGCCTCGATAAAGACTCCGCCTATCAGGTAGCGTCAAGAGCTCTCGGCTCACTGGGCGAAATGGGCTATGTTTCACAGTTTACCGTTGCGCCCGAAAACACCCAGATAAACTACAAGGAAACCCCCGTGAGAGTCGCTCCGCTGCAGTACGCCAACCTCATCAAATGGCTCTATAACACAAAGAGCGGTTTCCCCGGCTATGTTATAGTCGATATGGCTAACGAGAGCGCTGAATTTGTTGAGCTTCAGAACGGCAACATAAAGTATTCGCCCTACGAGCATCTCAACAAGCTTCTCAAGCGCCACCTGCGCTTTGAATACCCCACCTACCTTTTTGCGGACGCCACATTCGAGGTTGACGATGAGGGCAACCCGTACTGGATCTGCGCGCGTCTTGACAAGACAATAGGTCTGTTCGGCGGCACCGATGTTATCGGAGCGGTTGTGGTAAAAGCAAACACAGACGACTGTGAAAACAGCTACTACACCATAGACGAAATCAAGACTGACCCCGCTCTCCAGTGGATTGACAGAATCTATTCCGCCGACCTTCTTGTGGAGCAGTACAATTATTACGGCAAATACAGAAACGGCTTCTGGAACTCAATTCTCGGCCAGAAAAACGTTATCAAAACCACATCTGGCTATAACTTCATTGCCAAAGACGACGATGTATGGATGTACACGGGCATTACCTCCGTTACCTCCGACCAGTCAATCACCGGCTTTGCGCTCGTAAACCAGAGAACGAAGGATGCCAAATTCTACTCCGTAACGGGCGGTACCGAAAACTCAGCGCAGCTCGCCGCGGAAGGCAGAGTAAAGGACCTCGGCTACACCGCCACCTTCCCCCTGCTTCTCAACATCGGCGGAGAGCCCACTTACTTCCTCTCTCTGAAGGATGTGTCCAGCGGCAGCAACATCGTTCAGCAGTACGCGCTTATAAATGTAAAGCAGTACAACAACAATAAGATGGGCGCCAACGGCACCGATCTCGCGAAGTGCCTTGCGGCCTATATCGAGGCTCTTCACAGCAGCGGCATAGAGGTTGACATTGACCCCGAAGAAGTCGCCCAGCAGATAGAAAACAACACACCAGATGACAATGATACTCCCGATACGCCCGACAATCCCGGCGCATCCGAAGTTCCCGTTAAATCCGGCAGCACCGTCACCGGCAAAATCAGCGATATCCGAACTGCCGTAAAGGGCGGCGAAAGCTACTATTACATAAAGATAGGCGACGCTCCCGAGTATTACAGCGTATCAGCCTCTCAGGATGAGAGCGTTGTTATCCTCAACAAAGGCGACACCGTCACAATCACATTCAGCGGCTCCGGCGCAATTCTCAAAGCCGATTCAATAAAGAAATAAACAAACTGCTGTTGCAAGGGCTGCCGCTATACGGCAGCCCTGTTATCAAACTGATATGGAATTATATGAAAACAAAACCGAGCCCGAAAGAGCCGTGCTTGTAGCGGTCGATACGGGCGAGTATGACTGCGACTCCTCCCTCGCCGAGCTTGAGGAGCTTGCCGACACCGCCGGCGCTCAGGTGGTAGGCTTCGTCACTCAGAGAAGAGACAAGCCCGACAATGCCACCTTTCTCGGCAGCGGAAGGCTTGATGAGCTTGCGGAATACTGCGAAAACAATGAAATAGATTTAGTTATCACGGATAATGAGCTCTCACCCTCTCAGCAGAGAAATGTTGAAAAAGCGGTCGGTACCAAAGTGATTGACAGAACCGCGCTCATACTCGACATTTTTGCCGGCAGGGCGGTGAGCAACGAAGGTAAGCTTCAGGTTGAACTCGCTCAGCTCAAATACTCCCTCCCCCGCCTCATCGGCCAGGGCAACAAGCTCTCCCGTCTTGGCGGCGGTATCGGCACAAGAGGCCCCGGCGAAACCAAGCTGGAAACCGACAAGCGCCACATAAGAAGGCGGATTACCGCTCTTGAGCATCAGCTTGACGAGCTTGAAAAGCGCAGAAAATACGCGAGAGCAAGGCGCGAAAAGGACAGAGTTGAAACCGTGGCGATAGTCGGCTACACCAACGCCGGCAAATCAACGCTGCTCAACACACTCACCGAAGCGGGCGTGCTCGCTCAGGATAAGCTTTTCGCAACGCTTGACCCCACATCAAGAGCGCTCACCCTGCCGGACGGCAGACAGGTTGTGCTTGTTGATACGGTCGGCTTCATCCGCCGCCTTCCGCACGAGCTGGTTGAGGCCTTCAAATCAACCCTTGAAGAGGCTGCAAGCGCAAAAGCAATAATAAACGTATGCGATTACTCCGACCCCGAATACGAGGAACACCTTGAGGTGACCGAAAAACTGCTTGACGAGCTCGGCTGCACCGGTACCCCGGTGATAACAGCACTCAACAAGTGCGATCTTGACACCTGCGCCGTTATGCCGTCTCCCGATAAAAACGCCGTGAAAATCTCGGCACTCACGGGCGAGGGTATAGACGAGCTGCTCGCGGCCGTGGCAAAAGCGCTGCCCGCAAACAGGATGAGAGTGAAAATGCTCATACCTTACTCCGCTGGCTCGGCGGCCGCCGAAATACGCGAGGACGGAGCCGTTCACAGCGAAACCTACTCAGAAAACGGGTTGCTTCTTGATGTCACGGTTAAAACCGAGCTGATAGATAAATACCCCAATTATGTTACAGTGTGATAATTATTTACATTTCGTTGCTTGACAAATAAGAATTTTGAATATATAATGCAGGTGAATAAAAGCGAAAGCGAGGTATACTTATGGGTAGTATTTTTTCCGATTTAGGTTATGAGGTAGATACCAAGGCCCTTGAGGATCTTATCGTCGGCTTTTTCCAGTGGATTATCACATTCGACCCCAAGACCATCAATGTTGAGTATCTTTCTCAGTTGCTCACCACATTTGCTCCCATCTGGAATCCCATTTGGAAGGCAATAGGTGAATTCCTCGGCACCGAATTCGGCTTCTGATACCGAATAACAGCAATGTCGGATGGGTTATGCCCCTCCGGCATTTTTCTTTATAAACGCAAAACGGGGGTTGCTTATGTTTGAACGGTTTATAGAGTTTATAAATAATCATACCGTGCTTATACTCGGCTTCGGCAGAGAGGGGCGCTCCACTTACGACATTATCCGCCGCCATCTGCCCGAAAAGGATATAGGCATCAGCGATATCAGGGAAATAGAAATAGACGACCCGCATGTAAAAACTTACAGCGGAAAAAACTACCTTGAGTGTATGAAGGATTATCAGGCGGTTATAAAAACGCCGGGTGTTTCATTCAATGACTTCATTGTGCCCAAGAATGTCATTATCACCTGCCAGACCGACCTTTTCCTGCATTATTCCGACTGCCTGTGCGTAGGCATTACCGGCACAAAGGGTAAAACCATCGTTTCATCACTGCTTTATGAAATGATAAAAAAAGAGGGTAAGAGCGCCTGCCTCATAGGCAACATCGGCCTGCCCGTGCTTGACACTCTCGAAGACGGCGAGCCGGATATAGCGATAATTGAGATGTCCTCGCACCAGCTCGAGTTCACCACGGCATCGCCCCATATTGCCGTGCTAACCAATATTTTCCCCGAGCATCTTGAGCATCACAGCGGCTACAACGGCTATGTTGCGAGCAAGCTCAATATAGTGCGTCACCAGTCATCACAGGATTATTTCATATGCAGCGCAGACAGAAGCTATGATATTTACTGCGATTTTTCAAATATTCCCTCAACCATAATAAAAGTTTCATCCGATATTTCGGGCTATGAAAGTATGTACACCGCCTTTGAGCAGAATTCAGCCCTCATGGGTGAGCATAACCTTAAAAATGTGTTTATGGCGGGCTGCGCCGCGCGGCTTCTCGGAGTGAGTGAGAGCAATATCGCGCAGGCAATCATTGAATTCGGCGGAGTAAGCCACCGGCTTGAATACATAGGCAGCAAAAACGAAATAGATTTTTATGACGATTCAACCGCTACCATTCCGCAGGCAACCATAGCGGGCATTGAGGCGATAGACAACCTCGACACCCTTATTTTCGGCGGAATGAGTATCGGCATAGACTATGCGGAGTTTGAAAACTTCCTTTTCAGAAGCAAGATACACAACCTTATCGGCCTGCCCGATACAGGCAGAATAATCTGCTCCAACCTCGCCAACAGAGGCTGCAAGAAAAATCTTGTGCTCGCTGATGATATGGAAGATGCCATAGAGCACGCCTTCGCCCTGACCGAAAAAGGAAAAAGCTGCCTTATGTCGCCGGCAGCTTCAAGCTATAACGTTTATAAGGATTTTGAGCACAAAGGCAACCATTTCAAGGACCTTGTGGAAAAATACTGATTTGACTGCTCAATATCAAAGGCATCACCCCAAAGGGTGATGCCTTTTGCTTTTATTCAAGCTCCAGAGTCATCGTCTGCTGAAGACCGTGACCCTCTATCTCTATCCTGCCTTTGCACGCTCTTATCACGGAGTAGTTGGCGCTCTCATAATTAACCATAGCCGTGAGCGCGATATAATAAATACCGCCGTGCCTGACAATATCTCCGTAATGATAGTGGCCGCAGATTACCGCCTTTACCTTGCCGCTCTTTTCAAACAGTTCAACGGCGGCATCCCTGTTGCGAAGCACATGTGGATTGTCTTCGCCGTAACTGTGCAGCATGAAAAGCTCGTGGCTGAGTATGATAACATCCTTATCCGCCTCGTCAAGGGCTTTCGCGAGCCATTTGAGCTGAGCGGGGTCAAGATAAGTTTTGCCCCACTCGATTTCTTCGCCGGGCAGAGGCTCATCGGGGGAGTTCATATTGCCGTCAAGCGCAATAAAAATGAAGTCCTCCGTTTCAAACTTATAATATCTGCCCGGCATACCGAGAATCCCGGTAAGCTTGTCTTTGGGCAGGGAGGTGTCGTGATTGCCTATCAGGCAGTGTACGGGCTTCCCCGCCGAGGAAAGAACGCCGTAAACTTCACGGGCAAGGGTCTCCTGGTCGCCGTATCCGGGCTGAGAATCCGCGGTATCGCCGAGATTAAGTATAAAATCACAGTCCGGTCCGCAACTTTTCAGCGCCTCTTTAAGCTTGATGACAGATAGATTGTTCCTTCTTTCATTACCCGTTATTTCACGCTCGCAGAAATGAAGGTCCGTTACAGCCAGAAACTCTGTCATATCTTATTTCTCAGCCTGCTTTGAATACTTCTTGAGATAAATGAATCTCATAAGGAAGGCTTCAACGGGGTTGATGGGCTTTGCGCCGTCAAGCACCTTGGTGGTAAGCAGAGCGAGAGACGCCTTGCTCATAATCATATTGACGGCTTCGGCGTCGCCCTCATTTGAGCCGCAGCAGAGCGCGCCTTTATCCTTGAGAAGAACGGCATTTTTACCCTTTATTTTCTTGCCGCAGGCCTCGGGAGTTTTGGCAACCTTAACCTTTGTGCCGCAAATCTGGCTGAAGTCGTCAAGCAGCGGCTTCATTGCCTTGCCGAGCACGGAGGCGCCCACTGTTTCCCTGTCCGCGTTGTGGATGATGTAATTCATCTTGGGGGAGGCAAGATAAATGGATCTGTGAGCCTGCGCTGTATCGGCAAGCTGACCGTCGGCGGCACCGGTACCCATATTCATGGTAATCTGTGAGCCGTCGCCGAGATTCGTAAGTATGATTTTGCCGCTTTCCCTGTCGCAGGAGCTGTTGTAAAGAAGTGACTTGTCTATATCGAGGCTCTTGCCGCCCTTGACAAGCTTGTCAACTATCTGTGAGCAGAATGTGTCAAGGTCCTGAGCAGCGCGGCCTATTTTTGACTTGGCGGCTTCAAGAATATATTCGGTGCAGGCTTTTTCGAGGGTATCGGCTACAATGAAAGCCTCCTCTGCATCCCTGCCGAAGCAGAGCGCGCCGTGGTGAGCCATAACGGTTGCCTTTGAGGGGCTGCTTGCAAGAGCCTGAGTAACGCCCTTCCTGAGCTTTTTGGTGCCGGGAAGTCCGTAGGAGGCAAGCAGGATATTGTCGCCTATTACGCTCTTGTTTTCTCCGGTGAGAGTGTTTATGCCGTTGCTGAGCACGCTGATTGCGGAGGCTATTTTCTGATGGGTATGAATAACGAAATTAGCGTCGCTGTATCTTTTGTAAACCTCCGCATGTATTCCCTTTTCGCTTGAGGGCTTCACATCACCGCTCCATTCCAGGCTGTCAATCGCCACTTCCACAATATCATCGGGAGTAAGGCCGATATAGGGCTTTCCGCTGGGGGTGATAACAAAAGTCCTGTCATCCACACGGCAGCTGACATTGCCCCAGGTTCTCGCAATAAGTCCTGCGGCAACAAGTCTTTCGCCGGCTGCAATAACTTCTTTTTTCGCAGTTAAAATATCCATTTCCGTTCTCCTTTATGTTAATGATTTCAGTTTTCAAGTCCGAGTTTCTGAGCCATTTCGGTGCTCTTGAGCTTGAGCATCTTTGAAACGCCCTCTTCCTGCATTGTGACACCGTAGAGCACATCGGCCTCATCCATGGTGCCTCGTCTGTGGGTGATGAGGATGAACTGTGTGTCCGCGGTCATGCTTCTTACATACTGGGCATAGCGCGAAACATTCACATCGTCAAGCGCCGCCTCAACCTCGTCAAATATGCAGAACGGCGCGGGGTTGACCTTGAGAATCGCGAACAGGAGCGCTATAGCCGCAAGGCCCTTTTCGCCGCCCGAAAGCAGGTCTATATTCTGAACGTTCTTGCCGGGTGGCTGAACCTTGATGCTGATGTTGCATTCGAGCACATCCTGATTGTCATCAAGCGCGAGCTCGGCTCTGCCGCCGTCAAACAGATCCTTGAATGTTTCGCCGAAGGCAAGATTTATGCGTCTGAACTGTTCTCTGAACTTTTCGGACATTTTGCCCGTAAGCTCATCAATCAGCTTTTCAAGCTCTTTCTTGGACTGCTCCACATCATTGAGCTGACCGCTGAGATACTCATATCTTTCGCTGACCTCTTTGTACTCCTCAACCGCATCGGGATTGACCGGGCCGAGGCCTCTGATTTTGTTTCTGATTTCCTGCAGAGTACGCTGGGCTTTGCCGATGTCTTCGGGTATCTGCCCAACTTCCTTTGCTTCGCGGTAGGAGAGTTGATACTCCTCAAAGAGCTTGTTCTGAGTATTCTCAAGATTCGCTTCGTATGTCTGTTTTCTCTCTTCGAGGCGGGCAAGCTCTCCGCTGAGTCTCTCCTTCTCGGCGTTTTTCTCTTTTTCCGCCGCGCGCAGATCGGCGTTGCTGCCCTCACTCTGAGTTCTCTTCTCAATGAGCTCGGCTATACGGGCCCCTGCCTCTTCGGCGCCGTCTCTGAGCGCTTTAGCCTCAGCCTCATAGCCGGCGATTCTCTGCTTCGTTTCCTCTATTGAACGGTTTATGCTTTCAATCTCTTCGTTAAGCCCGCTGCTCTTTGAAGCGAGCGCCTGCTTCCTGATGTTTGCAGACTCAATTATTTCTCTGCCTGCCTCAATCTCTTTTGTCAGAGATACCATTTCAATGTTGAGGCGGTTCTGTATTTCGGAGGATTTCTCCCTGAGGTCTGTAAGCTCCTCCCTTTCACGGTCGAGGCCTTCAAGCTCACGGACAAGCTCATCGTTTTCTTTGCCGGCCTTATTCAGGCTCTCTTCAATTTCCTTTATGCGTGTGTGAGCTTCGGCTATTCTGGCCTGCGCCCTGTCTTTTTCAGAGCGCAGCTCATTTGCGTGAGCGCGCGCTGTTTCGTATCTGTCCGCAGCGAGCTGATAGTCGCTCTCGGCGCGGATAAGAGACTCATCGATTTTTATGTTTTCGGCCTCGCCGGCGTCAAGCTGTGCCTGTGCGGCGTTGATTTCGCCGGCAACCGCGTCATAGCTCTTCTGCTTTTCGTCGAGATTTTTCTGCAACTTCGCGACTTTTTCCCTGAGTTCTTCTATTTCGGTCACACGGCTGAGAAAGCCCGTGCCGCTGCCTTTGGAGCCGCCCGTCATCGAGCCGCCCGCGTTCATAACCTGGCCGTCAAGCGTTACTATCTTGAAGCGGTATGAATACTTTTTAGCCATATCAACGGCATCGTCTATGTTGTCAACAACTGCCGTCCTGCCCAGGAGCGACCTGATTATCTCTCTGTACTTGCCGTCACACTTCACAAGGTTTGAAGCGAGGTCAATATAGCCGTCGCAGTTTTCAAGGCCCTTCTCGGTAAAATCCTTTGCCTTGATTGTGGTAAGAGGAAGGAAAGTCGCCCTGCCCGCTCTGTTATCCTTGAGAAAAGCTATGGCGCGCTTGGCGCAGTTCTCGTCCTGAACCACTATATTCTGAATAGCGGCTCCAAGGGCTATTTCAACCGCCGTGGAATACTCCGCTTCGGTGGAAATAAGCTGAGAGAGCGTGCCGTCTATTCCTCTGAGAGCTCCTCTCTTTGACTCTTTGATTACCTTCTGAACGGAGCCAGAATAGCCGTCAAGATTTCTCTCAAGGTCATCGAGCATTTTTATGCGGGCATTTTTCTGATAGATGTCAAGGTTCAGCGCCTCAAGCTCATCGCGGAGCTTGTCTGCCTTGCCCTGCCTCATTTCGATTATAAGGCGGTGGCCCTCGAGGGCGTTTTCGTTCTCTTTCTTTTCGTCCTCAAGCTTATCTATTACATCACGGCTTGCCTTTTTTTCCTTTTCGAGCGAGGTGAGCACGCCCGCCCTTTCGGTAAGCACGGTATCTATGGTCCGGGTTCTGGTTTCAAGCTCCTGTATGGAGGCCTCAAGCGAGGACTGCTCAACCTTGAGAGCGCTGACATTCATAGCTGAGGCTGTCAGACGGTCATTCACCTGCCTGACTCTTTCGCTGTTTTCTCCGTTTTTGTCAAGGAGCGAATTCAGGTTGCCTATCTCGGTTTCAAGCTCTCTGCGCTTGTCTTCGATTTCCTTTTCCTTGGCGTCTATATCCGCCTGAGCATCCGCCGCCTGGCGCTCAATCTCCGCAAGGGACTTTTCGTCATCACCCATATCGGATTTTATACGCTCTATGGTGGCAAGATTGTGCTCTATGGTGTTTCTTTCGACGGCTGCTTTGCCGTCTATGACCGCCGCGTTCTCTTCGGCGTCGGATATTTCTTTTGTAAGATTTTCAACCTCAACGGTAATATTTCTGCCGTGTTCAATTGCTTCCTCTATTCCCTGCTCTATTTTTTCAAGCTCTTTCTCAACGCCCTCGTACTGAGCGGTGGCAACGGAGAGCTTGTTTTCCTGCTCCTTGAGGCCGTCTCTGGATTTCTCTATTGTATGCAGCCAGAGACCTATCTCGAGCGTTTTCTTTTCGTCCGAGAGAGCAAGATACTTAAGCGCCTTTTCCTTTTGAATTTTGAGCGGCCCTATTCTGTTTTCGAGCTCCGCGAGTATATCCCTGAGCCTGACGAGGTTTTCCTCCGCCTGAGCAAGGCGGCGGTTTGCGTCCGCTCTTCTGTATCTGTAATGCGAAATGCCCGCGGCCTCCTCAAGCATATCTCTGCGCTGTGAGGATTTTGCGGAAACAAGGTCGGCTATCTTGCCCTGGCTTACCATTGAATAGCCGTCTCTGCCCAGACCCGTATCCATAAAGATTTCGTGGATATCACGGAGCCTGACCGTTTCGCCGTTTAATTTATACTCGCTTTCTCCGGAACGGTAATAACGCCTTGTGACCGCAACCTCGTTGCTTTCGCTTGCAAGGCTTCTGTCTGTGTTATCAAGGCGCAAAGTCACCTCGGCATAGCCGAGCGCTTTTCTTCTGCCCGTGCCGCCGAAAATGACATCCTCCATACGCGAGCCTCTGAGAGCCTTTGTGGACTGCTCTCCGAGAACCCAGCGCACGGCATCGGATATATTGCTTTTTCCCGAACCGTTGGGGCCTACAACGCCGGTTATTCCCTTGCCGAGCTCGAGCACGGTCTTGTCGGGAAATGACTTGAAGCCCTGCAATTCAATTGATTTGAGTATCATCTTATTACCTGACCTTGACTTCGTATTTGTTCATACCCGGGTCCTGTATGATTTTGCAGGTGTATCCCTGCTGCTTTAGGTAATCTGTGTTGCACTTTTTGTGCCCTGCCATTCTTGATGCCATACCCTCGCCGACGGCAAGCGTGTAACTGCCTTCGGGGTATGAAGCGAGGGCCTCGAGCGCCCTGTTTCTGTAAACTCTGCCCTCGCAGAGCTCCCCGAGCGCGGGGTGATAGGCTCCGCCTGTGTATTTTTGCTCAACATCTCCGCCTGAGTGCAGACCTACTCTGAGTATCTTTATGCCCGCGTTTTCAAACATCGGTATGAGCTTTGCGCAAAGCTCAACACTCTGCTCCACTCCGGGTGGGGTGTATTTCCCCTGCTTCATGAGCGTATCGAGGGCGGTGTTTTCAAGCACAACCGTCGGATAAATCCTGACTGTGTCGGGCCTGAGCGCGATTATTTTTTTTGCCGTTTCAACGCTGTCGTCATCCGATGAGCCGTAAAGACCGGTCATCATCTGAAGCCCGGTTTCAAAGCCGAAGCTCTGAAGCATACGGCAGGCGTCAGCAATCTGAGCAGCGGTGTGCCCCCTCTCGTTGAGAAGAAGGACTCTGTCATTCATGCTCTGCGCGCCGAGCTCCACGGCCGTGACGCCGTAATGCCTGAGCAGGCTGCAGATTTCTTCATTTATGCCGTCGGGCCTTGTGGATATTCTTATGCCTGCGAAAAGCCCTTTTGAAACGAATTCATAGGCGCTTTCAAGAAGTGAGACCATATAATCCCGGTCTATCATTGTGAAGCTGCCGCCGAAAAAGGCGATTTCACCTGCGGCGGCTGTTTCGCTGTCCAGTGAGTTGAGGGCAGTCTCCGCCGCCTGTCTCACATCGGACGGGGTAAGCTCCCTGCCGAAGCCCGTAATGCTCCTCTGGTCGCAGAAGCTGCACTTGTGCGGGCAGCCTTTATGCACCACGAACAGACCTACATTGACGTGCCTCATCAGTTGATACCCATAAGCGAGAGCGCTTCCTTGGCGGCTCTCTGCTCCGCGTTCTTTTTGCTCTTTCCCACGCCCATTCCTAGCACATTGCTGTTAAGGTGAACCTCAACGGTAAAGCTCTTGTCGTGAGCGGGGCCGCTCTCATCTATGAGAACGTACTCAACGCTCTCCTCCTTGTTGCGCTGGACTATCTCCTGCAAAATGGTCTTATAGTCCTTGCTGTCGTCAAGGAAATCGTGGCGGGCAACGTATCTGAGGGCGATTTTTGAAGCCTCTTCAAGTCCGCCGTCAAGAAACACAGCGGCAAGCACCGCTTCAAAAGCATCGGCGAGCATTGAGGGCTTACTTCTGCCGCCCATTCTCTCCTCGCCCTTGCCAAGGAGCATACAGGAGCCTATGTCAAGCTCCGTGGCAAACACGCAAAGCGCCTTTTCGCATACTCTTGCCGCCCGGTGCTTTGTAAGCTCGCCTTCGGGAAAATCATAGTTATTGTAAAGATAATTTGCAGACACAAAGCCCAGCACGGCATCCCCTAGGAATTCGAGCCGTTCATTGCACACCGTGCCCTTCTCATTTGCGTATGACGAATGAGTGAGAGCGGTTATCAGCAAATCCTCATTTTTGAATCTGTAGCCCAGCTTCTCCTGCAGGGCATCAAGCTTTTCTTTCATTAAAGTTCTTCTTTCGTGTATCGTAATCAGAGGGAGGCAATATGATTCGCGAGGTCTTCTATGCTCCAGTCCTCCGCGGGCTCAAAGTCTATTTCGACCTCAAACTCTTCTTCAATGCTTTCCATAAGCTGCTGCATTTCATATTCATCGCTGACAAGGGTCTCAAGAAGCGAATCCTTGCTGATATCCGACTCTTCTATGCCGAATTCGTCACATATCAGGGCCAACAATCGGCTGATAATCATCATTGTCACCTCCGCTGAAATATCAAGTGAAAAAACAGTCTTCCGACAATTGTCTTCTTAAATCTTCAAGCCCTCTGAGCGCTGTCTTTTCGTAGCGCTGCTGTTTGTCTCTTATCCTCACATCAAGCGGCGGAAGCAGGCCGAAGGCCGCCCCCATCGGCTGAAAGTCTTTTACCGACGTGTCGGCAACATATCTCGCGAGCGCGCCGAGCACAGTTGTCTGCGGGGGTATGAACATATCAAGCCCCTCCAGACGCCTCACCATATTTATGCCGGCAAGTATGCCTGAGGCCGCGCTCTCCATATAACCCTCAACTCCGGTTATCTGCCCCGCGAAAAACAGAGAAGGCCTTTTTATAACGGAAAAATCGGGGTTGAGAAAACCAGGTGATCTGAGAAATGTGTTTCTGTGCATTACTCCGTAGCGCACAAATTCCGCATTTCTGAGCGCGGGTATCATTGAAAACACCCGTTTCTGCTCCGAAAATTTGAGGTTTGTCTGAAAGCCGACCAGGTTATACATTGTGCCGTCACGGTTTTCTTTGCGAAGCTGAAGGTTGGCGTAAGGGCGCCTTCCGGTTGACGGGTCTGTGAGACCGGCAGGTTTCATGGGACCGTATCTTATGGTGTCTTTGCCCCTCGAAGCCATAACCTCAACCGGCATACAACCCTCATAGACATCTTTCCTTTTGTCAAAGGAATGCAGTCCGGCACTCTCGGCATTTACGAGCGCGTCATAAAAAGCCTCGTACCCGTCCTTGTCCAGAGGGCAGTTGATATAATCATCGGGGTCGCCCCTGTCATATCTCGACTGGGTGAACGCTCTGCTCATATCAATGCTTCCGGCAGTCACTATAGGGGCCGCCGCGTCATAGAAGCTCAGCGAGCCGCCGCAAAGCTCCCCTATCTTTTTGCTGAGAGTCTCGCCGGCAAGCGGGCCGGCGGCAATTATCACATTGCCGTCCGGAATTTCGGTAACTTCCTGCCTTATAAGCTCTATATTCGGGTCTGCGGTTATTCTCCGCGTGACGAGGGACGAAAACTTCTCCCTGTCAACCGCAAGCGCTCCGCCGGCCGGCACGCTGCACTCATCGGCACATTCGAGGCAGAGGGATGAAAGCATTCTCATTTCCTCTTTCATCATGCCTGCAGCGCTGGCAATGCGCATGGCCTTGAATGAATTGGAGCATACTAGCTCGGCAAGGTCCGGGGAGGAGTGCGCCGGCGAAAACTTCACCGGTTTCATCTCATAAAGCTCTGCTTTCAGCCCCCTTTTTGAGAGCTGATAAGCCGCTTCACAGCCCGCGAAACCCGCGCCGATTATTTTAACGGTTTGCGTCATTTTGTCTTACCGCGTGTCTTTTTTGCGTTTTCGCAGTCCTTGTTGCCGCAGTAAGCTTTCTGCCCTTTTTTGGCAAACATGGCTTTGCCGCATTTCGGGCAGAGCTCGCCTGTGGGCGGGTCCCAGGAGGCAAAGCTGCAGTTGGGGTAGTTTGCGCAGCCGTAAAATGAAGCGCCTCTTCTTGACCTCTTCTCAACAAGGTCGCCGCCGCACTCGGGGCAAAGCCCCTTGCCTGCGACAAGCGAGAGAATGGTCCTGCACTCGGGATAGCCGCTGCAGCCGAGAAATCTGCCGTATCTGCCGGTCTTTATGACCATGGGCTTACCGCAGTTGGGGCAGAGGATATCGGTCTTGTCCTCCTCAAGCTGAATCTTTTCGCCCCTCATTTCCTCCCTGGCCTTATCGACCTGGGCTTTGAGCTCGGGGTAAAAATCATCGAGCATCTTTATATAATTTCTTTCGCCGCTTCCGACCTTATCAAGGTCGCTTTCCATCTGAGCGGTAAACTTGGTGTTGACTATCTTGGGGAATCTGTCTCTAAGAAGATTCGTTACGGCAACTCCGAGCTCCGTGGGCACAAGCTGCTTCTGCTTCCTTTCAACATAGCTCTTGCCCGTTATGGTGGAAATAATTGAGGCGTAGGTAGACGGCCTGCCGACACCGTTTTCCTCAAGCTCCTTTATGAGGGTAGCTTCGGTGTATCTGGCGGGAGGCTGGGTGAAATGCTGGTCGGGAGTAATCTCTCTCTCCTTGAGCTCCTCATCCTTTTTTACTTCGGGGAGTATGTTTTTGTTAAGCTCTTCCTCTGAGAGGTCATAGACCTTTGTGAAGCCGTCAAATTTCACGGAATAGCCGGTTGAGGTGAGCAGGCAGAATCTGCCGGGCTGCTCATCCCTTGATGATATGACCTCCACCTTGGTTGTGCTCTGGATGCAGGGTGCCATTAGGCAGGCTATGAATCTTCTCCAGATGAGGGTGTATATCTTGAACTGATCGGGCGTGAGGTCGTCTTTGACCGAATCGGGTGTGATTGACGGCGTTGAGGGTCTTATCGCCTCGTGACCGTCCTGAGCATTCGCGCCGGTCTTATAGTAGTTGGGCTTTTCGGGCACATAGTCCGCGCCGTAATTCTGCCTGATGAAATCCGTGCCGGCTGCTCTTGCCTCCTCGGATATTCTCAGGGAGTCCGTTCTCATATATGTAATAAGACCGATGCTGCCGTGGCCTTTGATTTCGATACCTTCATAAAGCTCCTGAGCGGCTCTCATTGTGCGGGACGCCTGAAAACCGAGCTTTTTGGAAGCCTCCTGCTGGAGAGTGGATGTGGTGAAGGGGGGAGCCGCCCTCCTGGTCTTGCTGCCCTTTTTGACAGACTGCACTCTGAACTTTGAGCCTTCAAGACGGGCAAGGTAGTCTTTTGCTTCTTTTTCGTTTGTCAGCTTTACCTTGCCGTTTTCATCGCTCTCGAGCGCCGCTTTGAGTATCCTGCGGCTCTCGGTGGCAAGCTTTGCCTCTATTGACCAGTATTCCTCAGGAACAAATTTCTTTATTTCCTCTTCTCTGTCAACAATCAGCCTTACTGCCACGCTCTGCACTCTGCCGGCAGAAAGACGGGGCCTGATTTTCTGTGATACAAACGGGCTGAGAGTGTAGCCGACAAGGCGGTCGAGTATTCTTCTGGCCTGCTGCGCGTTTACAAGGTCCATATCAACCTTGCGGGGGTTGGCCATACCTTCTTTGACTCCGGACTTTGTGATTTCGTTAAAGGTTACCCTGTTCTTTTCGTTAAGGTTTATGCCGAGCACCTCAGCCAGGTGCCAGGATATGCCCTCTCCCTCACGGTCGGGGTCGGTGGCGAGAAACACTTTTTCGCTGCCTTCCGCTTTTTTTCTGAGCTCCTCAACAAGTTTTTCCTTTTCGGGTATAATCTCGTATTTGGGAGCGTAGTTGTTTCTGATATCAACATTCAGTTTTTTGTCCGGGAGGTCTCTGACATGGCCCTTTGAAGCTACCACTTCATAGCCGGTGCCGAGATATTTTTTTATGGTCTTTGCCTTTGCCGGAGACTCCACAATAATAAGTTTTGACATTTTTATTTCTCCTGTTAAGCCAGAATATAGTTTTTGCCCTCTGTCTGCTCAGCGTAGCCGGAAAGCTCCAGCTCCATCAGAGCGGTCAGCACGCCCGAGAGGGGAAGCCCGCTCGAGGCGCAGATTTCATCGGGATGAATCGGCTCACTGCCGAGCATCTTATACACAACAAGTGTGTCCCCCGTAAGTCCGCCGGGAACAGCCTGTGTTTTAACTGCCTTTTCTTTTGGTTTTGCCGAAAGTGATATGCCGTATATTTCGGAGAGCGGACGGATTATATCTTCAGCGCAGGTTACCGCTCCCGCTCCGTCTCTTATGAGCTTGTTGGCCCCGGAATAACCCGAGCTGAGTATGCTTCCGGGCACGGCAAACACATCCCTGCCCTGCTCCGCTGCGCAGCTCGCGGTGATGAGGGAGCCGCTCTTTTCGCCCGCTTCAACCACAAGCACTCCGTGGCTCACGCCTGAAATGATTCTGTTTCTGATGGGGAATGTAGTCCTTGAAGCGGGGTATAACGGCGGATATTCGGAGATGACCGCCCCCTGCTTTGATATTTCGCTG
>JAEELT010000103.1 GCA_016282855.1 Clostridiaceae bacterium
ACATATATTGCGGTGAGAATAGCCATTGCTATAACGCAGACCTCATAAGGAATGTCAAACGCCATGCCGAAAAGACGGCTCAGGCCGTTGTAAAGGGAGGCGGTATAAGGGATAAGGAAAATAAATACTACAACGGATGAAATCAGCTTGAGCGATTTGGAATCAAAACGCTCGGCAAAGAACTGGGGCATTGTGGCGCTCGAAAGCTGCTGAGTCATAATACGGGTTCTTCTGCCGAGTATTGCCCAGGCGAGAAGCGAGCCGAGGAAGGCGTTCATAAGCCCTATCCAGGAGCTGGCAATGCCGTATTTCCAGCCGAACTGACCGGCGTAGCCGACAAATACAACTGCGGAAAAATAACTTGTGCCGTAAGCAAACGCCGTAAGCCACGGGCCTACGCTTCTGCCGCCGAGAACGAAGCCGTTGACATCTGTTGAGTGTCTGCGGCAGTAAATTCCGACACCTATCATAACGGCAAAGAAAACTACCAGCATGATAACTTTGATTGCAAGATCCATAATGCAACCTCCTTTTTTTCTGATAAAAAAACGCCCCCAGCTTACGCTGAGGGCGAATAAATCCGCGGTACCACCTCAATTACCGGATAAACCGGTCTCTCAGGCCAAACAGCCTTGACGCTTTAACGGGCGAACCCGGCACAGCCTACTCGGAAAACCTTTCGGTGAGCTGCTCTGAAGGGTAATTGGAGAGACGCGCCTTTCTGCCTTGCACCGCCCGGCAGCTCTCTGAAAAGACTTATCGCCGCTCTACTGATTCTTCGTCATCGCATCGATATTGCCGATATTTTAGCACCGTGTGAAAAATTTGTCAATACACAAATTGCGGAATATGCCGAATTTTTCAGGATAAGATTTTTTTTAATCGTTGAAACAGCGGATAATAAATGATATAATCATATAAACAAATCCCGGGAGGGGAGAATGATGAGCTTAAATGAAACAGTATCCGCCGAAAGAATACATATCGGCTTTTTCGGCATGAGAAACGCAGGCAAATCCAGCCTCGTAAACGCCGTTACAAATCAGGATGTGAGCCTTGTTTCGCCCGTCAAGGGTACAACCACAGACCCTGTTACAAAAGCTATGGAGATACTTCCTCTGGGCCCGGTGCTTATCACGGACACTCCGGGTATCGATGACGAGGGAGAGCTCGGCTCAATGAGGGCGGGCAGAGCAAAAAAAGCGCTCGAAAAAACAGATGTCGCAATACTTGCGGCAGATATCAGCCTGCCTCTGTCGGATGAGGATAAAGAACTTGTTGAGTTTTTCAAAGAGAAAAAGATTCCTTATATAATTGCACGCACAAAAAGCGACCTGCTCACAGGCAAAGCGGAGCTTGCCGAAAACGAGATTGCCGTGAGCAGCGTAACGCGCGAGGGCGTAGAGGAGCTCAAAGAGGCAATCGGCAGAATCGCGAAATCGGCAAAAACCGAAAAGTTTGTTATTGCCGACCTTCTTGATGAAGGTGACTGCGTTATGCTCGTAATACCCATCGATTCATCCGCTCCCAAAGGCAGGATTATCCTGCCGCAGCAGCAGGTTCTCAGAGAGCTTCTTGACAGGCATATAAGCGTTATATGCTGTCAGCCGCAGGAGATAAAAGGAATGCTTTCACACCTTTATAAAGAGCCTGACCTTGTCATAACTGATTCGCAGGCATTTGAGAAAGTGGCGGGGGATGTCCCCGTGAGCATACCTCTTACATCATTTTCAATTCTTTTTGCGAGATACAAAGGCAATCTTGAAGCGCTTGTCAGCGGCGCAAAGGCGCTTGCCGGCATAAAAACCGGTGACAGGATACTCATATCCGAGGGCTGCACCCACCACAGGCAGTGCGAGGATATCGGCACAGTCAAAATACCCGGTATGATAAAGAAATACACCGGTGCCGAGCCCGCGTTTGAATTTACCTCCGGGGGCGGTTTCCCCGATGATTTATCGCCGTATTCGCTTGTCGTGCACTGCGGCGGCTGTATGCTCACCGAAAAAGAGATGATGAACCGTATAAACGGGGCAGTCAATGCCGGGGTGCCTATAGTAAATTACGGAGTTCTTATGGCTTATATCAGAGGCATACTTCCGAGAAGCCTCGCGTTTTTTGATAAATAACACAAGCAAGACACCCGCCGTTACGGCGGGTGTCTGTATTATGCTTCTTTGCTTTTTTTATCTTCTTTTTCTTCGGACGAGGGCTTCGCGTCATTCTCATCCGGTATGGAATCCTCTGTGCCGAAAAGCTTTATATCCTTACGCTTCTTGGTGCTGTCCGGTCTGTCAATCATATTCATAAGATATTTATACCTTATGAGAGTAATCGCGGGATGATTGCGCTTGAAATCAACAAGCCGTTTGTTTTCCAATATCGCTTTTCTGTAAACCTCGCTTTCGGAAATGGCGGTTTTGATGTTTTCAATCTGCTCGGAAGTAAAGTCAACGCTTTTCTGAAGCTCGGTTACCGCCGTGTGCTGGAAATGCTTGAGAGCTCTTATCGTGTCCTTGAGGTCGGCAAAGGTCGTGGCAAGGTCACAGATAAGCACCGTATAAAGCACGAAGCTTATTGAGTAGAGGAGCTTCTCATTCATAATTGAAAACAGCTCATACAGCGCGGGCAGAATAAATTTAACTATAAGCACCGAGCCTGCTGCGAAAAACAGCAGACCTTTGAGATATACTCTGCCGTTTATGTTGAATTTGCGGTCCGAATAATCCCACCACATCGCGTGAAAGAGCTTTTCCATGGTGAAATGAGTGGCGTATTCGAGTATGCCCGTGAGCAGGAAGCCCGCAATGGCGATGTATACGGGGTTGTCGATTATCCCGTAAATCATGAAATCGCATATCAGAGCGGCAAAGCCGTAAATGGGGCATATAGGCCCGAAGAGGAAACCTCTTTTGACGGCTTTCCCGTCGCGTATAAGGTAAAGAAGGGTCTCAGTAATCCATCCGATAACCGAAAAAATCAGGAATATCAGGAAATACTGGCAAATTTTAATCAGCATCTGTTTCTGTCTTTCTGACGATTTCGTCGTAAACTTTGTTGAACCTTTCCGAAACGGAAAAATAGTCCTGCGTTGCGCAGTATTTATCCGCGGCGGTAAGCAGCCAGGCTCCGAGTGAGCCGGGCATTTTTTTGCTCAGCGGGAACATGTGCGCAAGAATCATATTGCGCTGCATATTACTGAGCGCGCCGAAATGCTCGTTTATGTTTTTGACCGATTCCCGGGGATGATAGAAAATGTGGTTTTCGTCGTGCTTCTCAGTGTACCACTCATAAAGATAAAAGTCGTGCAGGAGAGAGGCCCTTACGATTTCCCTTGTGTGTGAAGCGTTGAGCGCACAGCACATTTTAAGCACGCAATATGACACATAGACCGAGTGAAAATGCGTGTTGATTTCTCCGTGATGGCGGTACTGAGTCATGCTTTTGACCAGGTCGTCGCGGAGCAGATCTTTGTTTATTTCACAATATTTGTTGATGAAGAATTCCTCTTTGCCGAGGTCCATCGGTTTTACATCACTGATTTTTATATTCAACTTTAAATCACCGGAATCCTGCAAAAAAGCCCGCCAGAGGCGGGCTTTCTCTGTGTTGAATGGTTTTTACTTTGCAATAAAGAGAACGATAAGTGTCGCAAGAAGTGAAAGCACGAAGAAAGTGCCCGCAACTATCTTGGTGATTTTAACAAGCTTATCTTCCATAGTCCTGCCCTTATTTTTGCCGAGAAATGTTTCTGCACCGCCGGCAATCGCGCCGAGACCGTCTGAGCGGCCCTCCTGCATAAGGACTATGATGATGAGTACTATTGAAGTTACAAAGAGAATTGCTCCCAATAATATTTCATACCAAGGCATAATAATACTGACCTCCGTCACACAATTTTACTGATGCATTTTAACACATATATAATACAAATGCAAGAACTTTTTTTGCGAATTTATTTATTGCCCCTGCGCGCTTCAAATGCCTCAAGATACGGGCGCTCTCTTTTTGCCTTCCATGCGTAGTAGCGCGGGTACAGGCTCTTTGCGGGCAGGGGGTCGATTCTCACGGCAATCGCGCCGCATCTGTTGGCGGCTTTTATGTCTGAAAAAAGCTGGTCGCCGAGCATGGCGAGCTCAGTAATATCAATGCCCATTCTCGCCGCCGCCTTTCTGAGCCCTCTTGTGCCGGGCTTTTTTGCCAGATGCACAAACGGAATGCCTCCGAGGTAGCGTGAGATGATTTTAACTCTGAAATATGTGCCGTTTGATATAAGAGTAACCGGAAAGCCGGCATCGATTGTTTCCCTGACCCATTCCTTTACGCCCGGAGCGTAGTTAAGGGTGCCGTCGGGGGCCACAACATTGTCAATATCCAGCCCGACCGCCCGTGCTCCCATTGAGCGCAGGTCCTCGGGGGTGACGTCCGTGAGCGAAGCAAACCGGTACGCCGGCATAAGAAGCTCCTGCTTAGTCATTTTTACGCGACCATTGAGCCGAGAAAAGCAATAAACAGAGACTTGAGGAAGGGTGTTACATCAAAGCCGACGGGTACTGCCGTGATGCTGTCGTTTACGGTGAATGAAATGTTTTCAAACCAGGTGTTCTGAGTTGATTTGGTCTTTGCGTCATATACAGAGAGAAGTTTAAGAGTGTCGCCGTCATAGTAGAATTTAAGAGTCACCTGAGCTCCGTCGTTGAACTGCTCAACATAGTATTTTTTGCCGTCAAGCTCTTCCTCGTAGCTCTTCTCAAAGTGGGTGATACCCTTTGTGAGGCCTACCGCGTTCTTAATAAGCGCCGAAACATCGATTTTAACAAGGCCGGTGTTGTCAAGCTTGGCATAGAAGAAGGGGAGCATGGGGAAATAAGCGTAAGCAGTACCGTCGCGCAGCACAACCCTTACGGTTATAAAACCGTTGTTCCAGTCAAAGGCGGCCGCGTCGCCGTCAATATAATATGTGTCAGTGGATGAGCCGAGAATTGTATTGCCCGCGGTGAGGGTTACGGACATTTCTTTTGAGTTGCTAACTTTGTCAAGCAAAGCGTCTGTCTTTGTGCCTGCGGCAAAGCCGCACACGGAAAACAATATGGCAATAATAAGCGCTGCAGCAACAGCTGCCGTGATTCTCTTTTTCATAATGAATTCTCCTTTATCCGTCTTGTTTTATTTATGATAAGCCGAGCATCCTGCCGATTATGTCGGACCAGTTGCCGAATATGCCGATGAGGAAATCAAATACGCCGAAATCAACGAAGCCGTCATCAACGATTTTTACGCTGCCCGCATTGCCGGAGCCGATAAGGAACGCCTGAGTGTAGACTATGCCGCCTTCGCCGAACACTTCAGCTCTGACATAGCTTCCGGTTTTGTCTGCGTAATCGTCAATGTCAAACACAGCCCCGTCTGCCTTTGTGGTTGTAACCAGTTTGCCGTTTGAAATCCATCTTACGATAAGGGCGTTTTCGCTTTCAATGGAAATTGTGCCGTCCTGATTGCTGACTTCAATGCCTGTTATCATCGGCTGAGTGCGGGCAAAGCAGAAGCCCTCGTCGTCAAGCACGCTGTAGGTGATGCCTATGTCGTCGTCGGCATCCGCCTCACCCTTTTCTATGGCGGTCGCTTTCGCGTCCATGGCAAGGGCGGCGTCCTTCACTGCTTTGCTCAGCTCGCTTTCGCCGTATAATTCTTCAAGCGCTTTGTAAATCTCGGTGAGCTCGTCCGGGTTTCCGAGGCAGTGTGAAGCACCGAAAAATTCGCCGTTTGCAAGAGCGTTTCTCAGAGCCGCGGATGTTTTTTGAGGCATAAGGGCATAGACAAAGCCCGTGTCGATTTTATCAAGCTGATGAGCATCGCTTGAGCAGATTGCAAAAATATTTTTGCCGTTGGGGGCAAATCTCATAAGAAGAATATCCCAGAGAATGCGGTCAAACCTTGTCCTCGCGTCGCCCTTGGAGTTCATATCTATTCCGAGGCAGCTGTCATATTTGTCAAGCAGCTTTGCCCACTTGTTTACGTGATACCAATACTGAAACTCGTCTGTGTTATACGCGTTTGCGCTGCGGATTTCATACCTTGCCTTGGAGTATTCGCCCGGGTGGTTTATAACACTGAGGCCGCCCGCTCTGTCAACACCCTTGATAGCGTCGGTATAGGTGGTGATGCTGTTGTTATGGTAGTCTGCAAACCAGCTGTTCACGTGAGCGTTTACGGACACTGCGTTGTTCTCAATTCCGTAGGGCACACGCATTATTTCTCTGCCGTCGGAAAGCACAAGGTAATCATCACCGTTTCTTTCGGTGAGAGTGTAAGCCGTTCCGTTTGCAAATGAGCCTTCCCTGCCGAGATAGTCAAGCTCACCCTTGCTTTTGCCCACAAGGCTCAGAGCTCCGTGGATAAGCTTGCTGGAGTTTTCATACTCCCAGGAGTAGTTTACTGTGCCGTGGTCGGTGACCGCGACTATGTCAAAGTCTGTCTGAGCGTGGCGCTCAAGGTTCTGCCTGAGGGTGGGTGTGCCGTCGGAGGCGTTTGTATGGTTGTGCAGCGCGGTTTTGTATGCGGTCACGCCGTTCCAGTCAACGCCGGCATAAGGGTTTGTTATTCTGCGGCTTCCTTCCGCCCCGCCCGCTGAAGCCGTGAAACAGACACAGCACGCCATAATTACGGCAAGCAGCACGGAAAGAATCTTTTTTGTGTTCATAATCCTTCACCCCTTTGCGTATTTATTCTATTTTACTACTTCGGTGCGCTTATGTCAAATAATGCTTTTTATATTAACGAATAAAAGAATTATGTGGACATTGATGCCGTCATGTTGTAAAATAAATAAGAATTTAATCTTGGAAGTGCTAATATGGAAAACTATATCAACAGTTACATCAGGCCCCGTATTCAGGGCGACGGCGGCGAGATTGAGTATCTCAGCCGCGAGGGCGATGAGGTCACGGTGGTATTCAGAGGCGAATGCTCCAAATGCCTCATACTTGACCGGTGCATAAAGTGGATTGAGCAGAGGGCTCTGGAAGACACCGGGGAGGCAATAAAAATCAACGGCATAAGAAAGAGACCGTATTTTCAGGACAGATGAGGTGCTCGTATGGCTCAGATAAAGGTTGAAAGAAGGAGTATGCGTGTGCAGGAATGGATTGACCTGCGCTTCGGCTGGCTCAAAAGGCACATATACTCCGAAAAATATGAGATAGACTGCTTCACCGTGCGAGAGGCAAGGCAGACTTCTGAGATGCAGTTTGAGTTTTATGATGAAAAGCCCAGACCGCTTAAAAAGGGTGATTTGTATTTCACCCCCGACGGCACCGCCTTTATTGAGGCGGAGCTTGATGTGCCGCCTTCTCTCAGAGGCAGGGACTACTGCTTCCTGCTGAAAACCGCGGCGGAAATGATTGTAAAGGTAAACGGAAAATATGCCGGCGGAATAGACCCCAACAGGGAGAGATTCGACCTTTCAAGCATCGTGCCGGATACTCATATCAAAATTGAAATTACCGGCTACAACCGCTCAAAGCCCGATGATGAAAGAAACCCCGAATCCCTTTCCGTGAGAGGGTGCAGGCAGATTTTTGAGGGCGGGTATCTCGCCGTGGTTGACACCGGCGTGCAGTCGCTCGTCTATGATGTTGAGCTGCTGACCGATGCCGCCTCCTGCGGGCTTTTCAGCGAAGATTTCTCGGCCCTTGTTTACAGGCATCTTGATAAGGCCATGAGCATGATTGACTATGATAATGTGCTGAGTGAGGATGTGCGCTCGGCGGCGGAGTATCTTGAGCTTAATGTTTTTTCCGATAAGCTTTACAGGGGCTCCGGTTCGGTTGAGCTTGTGGCTCATTCACATCTTGATATCGCCTATTACTGGCGGCGCATTCACTCGGTGCAGAAGAATATGCGCACCGTGCTCATTCAGCTGCGCCTTATGGATAAATATCCCGAGTTCAGGTATTCCCACACTCAGGCCTACACCTACGAAACTCTTGAAAAATATTACCCCGAGGTTTTTGAGGAGCTTGCCCGCAGGATTGAGGAAGGCAGATTCGAGCCGGCCGGCGGTATGTATGTGGAGCCGGACTGCAATATTCCATCGGCGGAAAGCCTGATACGACAGTGCCTCTATGGGCAGACATATTTCAGAGAGAAATTCGGCATAACCGTTAATAACGCCTGGCTGCCCGATGTGTTCGGCAACAGCTGGATTCTGCCGCAGATACTCAAAAAGAGCGGCATGGATTATTTCGTTTCAAATAAAATGTCCACCTGGAATGACACAAACCGTTTTCCGCACAACAATTTTATATGGCGGGGGATTGACGGCACGGAAATCTATGCCTGTGTGCCGCCGACTCACTTCATTTCCTGGAATATGCCGTCTCAGGTGCAGGGCAACTGGGATGCTTTTCAGGATAAGGATACCGGAACGTCCACAATGCAGATGTTCGGCTACGGTGACGGCGGAAGCGGCGTGACCGAAGAAATGCTCGAGTATATGCGCCGTTTCAGCCGGCTTTCTGTTATGCCCGAAACAAAGCATGTGAGCGGCAGCGATTTCCTTGAGAGAAATTTTACGCCCGAAAAGCCGCTTGCCGTATGGGACGATGAGCTTTACCTTGAAATGCACAGGGGTACTTTCACCACAAAGGCGAAGCTGAAGGATTACAACAGGAAGGCGGAATATCTTTTCAGGGAGGCGGAGCTTGTTTCCCTTCTCAGGAGCGAAAAAGGGGAGGAATACCCCGCCGACGAGATAAGAGAAGCTTATAAAAAGCTTATGATAAACCAGTTTCACGATATCCTCCCGGGCAGCCATATCACACCCGTTTACAGAGACGCGATTGCCGATTATGAGGAAATCACAGCTCTCCTTACACGCATAATCGGCACCGGAGACAGATACTTCAACTCTCTTAATTTTCCCCGCGAAGAGGTGACGTTTATTCCGGACGAAAGCGGCAGCTTCATAAGAAAGGGTGTCAAGGGCAGATTTACAAAGGCGGATTTGCCCGCCCTCTCCTGCGGAGATATAGCTTATGAAAACGCGGATGAGTGGATAAAAATCACACCCGACAGCGTCGAAACGCCTTTCTATAAAGCGCTTCTTGCTCAGGACGGGAGCTTTCTTTCGCTCTTTGATAAAGAGCTTGAGCGCGAGTGGGTCAAAGGCGAATTCAACACCCTTAAGCTATATGATGACCGCCCCGGCAACTATGACGCCTGGGATATTCTGCCCGATTACAAAGAGCATCCCGTGCCGGTTGAAACCGCTGAGCCGCTCAGGTTTATGTGCTCAGACGGGGAGTGCGCCGAGTTCTGCGCACTGCTCAAAGCGGGGGAGAGTTACTGGTGCAGGATAATCAGGTTTTTCCGCCGATCAAGAGGTATAGAGGTTGAAAATATCGTTGACTGGAAAGAGAAACACAAGCTTGCCAAAGCAGCGTTCGGCTGCAAAGTGCTGTCAAGAGAGCTTGTGTGCGACACCTCGGCGGGTTATATACGCAGGCCGACCCATACCAATACGAGCTGGCAGCAGGCGAGGTTTGAGGTCTGCACTCATAACTGGTGCGACATATCCGAAACCTCGGGCGGCATAGCGATAATAAACGAAAACAAATACGGTGCAGGCGCGCAGGGCAGCTGTGTCACTCTCTCACTCCTTCGCGCGCCCGAAAGGCCCGACCCCACCTCCGATACCGGGCTGCACAACTTCTGCTATATGATTTACCCGCATGCCGGTGATTTCATAAGCGCGAAAATCAACAGGAAAGCGCTTGAATACAATGTGCCGCTGATGAAAAACGATATTGATTACTGCGGCCCCGATTTCGCGCCGCTCTGCCTGCAGAGTATGAAGCTCAGCGAAGACGGCACTATGGCGGTCTACCGCCTGAGCGAGCAGGACGGCATGAGAGGCAGGCTTGATTTGGGCAGGAAGATGAAAGTACTCAACATGCTTGAAGATGAAATCGGAGAAACCGACTGCGTGGAATACTCACCATTTGAAATAATAACGTTAGGAGCGGAAATATGACTGATTTTGAATACTGGTGCTCACTTGATCCCGAAACCGAAAAAGAGCTGAAATCCCTTGACGCGAAAGAGCTGGACGACAGATTTTACAAGACTCTGGAATTCGGCACCGGCGGCATGAGGGGTATTATGGGCGCAGGCCCCAACAGGATGAACAGATATACCGTCGCCAAGGCGACAGAAGGGCTTGCAAATTATCTGGCGGATACCGCGGGGGGCAGTCTCAGCGTTGCCGTTGCCTATGACTCGCGCAACAATTCGCCCGATTTTGCCCGCACGGCAGCCGGTGTGCTTGCCGCTCACGGCATAAAGGTGCATATCTTCGGCACTCTTATGCCCACCCCCGTGCTCTCATTCGCCGTAAGGCACCTCGGCTGCAGTGCCGGTATAGTCTGCACGGCTAGTCATAATCCCAAGGAGTATAACGGCTATAAAGTATATAACTCCGACGGTTGTCAGCTCTGCCCCTCAGACGCGGACCGCCTTATACAGTATGTAAACGCGGCTGTGGATGTTAAGAGCATACGTGTTCTTACTCCCGGCGAAGCGGGCGGGCTCATCGGGACCATCGGCCCCGAGGTGCTTGAGGCCTTCCTCAGCGAAGTGAAAAAGCTGAGCATTTACCCCGAAAAATCCGACCTTAAAATAGTTTATACTCCGCTTCACGGCACGGGCAATATTCCCGTAAGACGCATCCTTGAGGGCAGAAACGTTTCGGTAGTGAAAGAGCAGGAGAAGCCGGACGGCAATTTCTCCACCGTGCGTTCACCCAATCCCGAGGAGAAGGATGCCCTCAACCTCGCCATTGAGCAGGCCGGCAGAGAGGGCGCGGATATAGTTATCGGCACCGACCCGGACTGTGACAGAGTCGGCGTTGCGGTAAGGCAGGGCGACAGATTTGTGCTGCTCACCGGCAATCAGACCGGAGCGCTTCTGCTCGACTTTGTGCTCAGAGCGAAAAAAGATAACCTGCCCGCGAATCCCGCGGTTGTCACGACCATAGTTACCGGCTCTCTCGGCGCGGATATCGCGAGGAAGTACGGCTGCGAGGTTGTTTACACTCTCACCGGTTTCAAGTTTATCGGCGGCAAAATCGGGGAGTGGGAGAAGGACGGCAGCCACAGCTATGTATTCGGCTATGAGGAGAGCTACGGCTATCTTGCGGGCACCTTTGCAAGGGACAAAGACGCAGTTTCCGCCTCAATGCTCGTAGCAGAGATGGCGGCATATCACAAGAATAACGGCAGGACCCTCGTTGACGCTCTTGAAAACCTCTGGAGCGAATACGGCTATTACCTTGACTCTCTTGAAACCGTGGTGCTTAAGGGCAAGGAGGGCAGCGAGAAAATCCGCGCCTCCATGGCTGCAATGAGAAGCGCCGGCAAAGCCCTCTTTAATGACTGCAAAGAGGTTGAGGATTATTCAGAAGGCTTCCGCGGCCTGCCCAAAGAGAATGTTCTCCGTTTTATATTTGAAGACGGCTCCTGGGCCGCCGCAAGGCCCTCCGGCACCGAGCCCAAGCTGAAGCTATATTTCTCGGTGAAGGGCAAAGACAGAGACTCGGCCGCCGCAAGATGCGAAAAGATAAAAGAAATATTACTCGGCATGATAAAATAGTATTTCGTAGAGCAAGCATATATTCTTGCCGCACACAGGATATGCGGAGCATAATTATTCCGCGCGTTTACGCACGGTCGGCACGGATGTATCCGTGCCCTACGGAGATTAAACAAAAAACTTACTGAAAGCATAATAAACTTCGCTCGTATGGCAAGCATACATACTTGCCGCGCACGGGATATGCAGAGCATAAAGCGGCAGGGAACACCCCTGCCGCTTTTGCCGCAAAACTTCGTCTTTGGTTAAAAACTATATCTTGCATTATTATAAACAATATGATACAATATATTGAATTATTATGTTTCTGTGAGGGCGGGCAGAATGAGTATAAAAAGAGTTTTTGCATTGGTAATTACTTTGATTCTTCTCGGCACATCGGTTTTTGCCGGGGCGGATTTTTCCGCGTTTCTCGGTGGGATAGAATCAAGAGCGGAAGATCCGAATGATGAACCGGCTTTATCCGATTATTATTCGGGCAAGGTCGGCAAGCTTGATTGGGTAATTAACAGGCAGGAGAAAACCCTCACGATTACCGTTGACGGCAATATGCCTTCATTTTTATACGACACACCGCCGTGGAAATCTTACACTAATTACTTCAGTAAACTTATAATCTCTGATGGTTGCACAGGGATAGGTGATTCGGCGTTTTTGGGGTGCGGTAATATTATTGATGTACTTGTTCCCGATAGCGTTACGAGCATAGGTGATAATGCATTTTCACATTGCAGTTCCATTAGAGTCTTCTCAATTCCTAAAAATGTTATTAGCATAGGTAATAATGCTTTTGAATGTTGCTCCGGTCTTGTTATTATATCTATTCCGGATGGTGTTACAAGTATTGGCGCATCAGCGTTCGAAAGATGCACTCGGCTTACTAGTGTGATTGTACCAAATTCTGTTGAAGAAATTGGTATGCGTGCTTTTGCTTATTGCAATTGTCTTTTTTATGTTACTCTTCCGAATAATTCAGTTAAAATCGGTTCTTATGCGTTTGAGTATTGTTCTGCTCTACGGAGCATAATAATTCCGGATACTGCCGCTGAACTTGGTATGTATGCTTTTTATGGTTGTTCCCGTTTGGAATCTGTTTTGGTAGGAACAGGAATTAATTCTATTGAATACTGCACTTTTAAGAATTGTAATTTGTTAAAATTTTTTACAATAAAAAACTCGTCATGTTATATATGCATAGGTTCAATTCCCGCTTGCACCACTATAGTCGGGTTTTCAGATTCAACTGCAGAACAGTTCTCAAATAATAATGGGTATGTATTTAAGACGATAGCTGACCACGAACATGTGTATGATTATTCTTGTGATGAAGTGTGTAATGATTGTGGCTTTATCAGAGAAATAAATGAACATCTTTTTGTTGAGGAGTACACGGGCGTTTTTGAACCTACTTGTACGGAGCAGGGGGGAAGCGTTAAGATTTGCGAAAAATGTGGGGTTTATCTATTAACCGTATACCCTCCGCTCGGTCATGACTTGGGCGAGGAAGAAATTATAATTGAACCTACCTGCAAGTCATACGGGCAGGCGGCGAGAAAATGTAGAAGATGTTTAAAATATTACTGTGGAAGAGAGCTTCCGAAAAGTGAACATATTGATTCCGCCTGCAACGGAATATGCGAAAAATGCCACAGCACATTTACACCCAATTATATGTGTGGGGGAATTCTTTCCGACGGCGTTTTCTGGAAGCTGACAGCTGACGGAGAGCTTATAGTGTTTGGTGCAGGGACTGTTAATGATAATTCAATGCCTGAGTGGATAGTACAGCAGACAGAGCAGACAATATCTCAGGAAGATTCTCATCAAGATCAAGAAAATACATCTTTCACTTATTCAAATCCATTCGCACCGACTGAAAAAATACAATCTTTTGAAGCGTATTCTTTTATCATAGATATCAGCGCGATGTTAGAAGATGAAAGACAGTCTTATGATAACAACATAAATAATCCTTCTGAAACCACAACTGCTGGGCTTACTAGGAAAGGCAGTTCTAAAGAGGATACTGTTCCGCCTGCTGTTGGCGCGGCGGATGCTGCAAAAGCAGACGATGCTCTGGCTGCGGATACTCCTACCAGAGTAGATTCAGCGAAGGATACCGCTTTTTTTGCCTGGCGTTCGTATGTAAAAAAAATTACGGTGCTCGATGGTATTACAGGTATAGGGATGAACACATTTAAGGGCTGTTACAATGCCGCGGAAGTCAGCCTTGCCGACAGCGTAACCTTTATCGGAGAAAAGGCCTTTGCCAATTGCAATTCTCTTAAAACCGTTCCCGTATCCGACAGAGTGTCTTTTATTGATCCTCTTGCGTTTGACGGATGCAAAGATGTTGCGATCTCCTGCTTCGACGGCTCTTATGCAAACGCTTATGCCGCATCAAACGGTATGAGGTATATTCTGAATGACAGAGCAGGCTCATCCTATGAGATTAAAAACGGCACATTGCTTTCTTACAGCGGAACGGCGAAAAGCGTTGTTGTTCCGTCAGATGTAACATCTGTCGGTATTGATGCTTTCAGAAATGCAGGTATCGAATCAATTGAACTTCCTTACAGTGTGAGCAAGATTTATGCCGGCGCGTTTTCGGACTGCAGTAAGCTTAAAAAGCTTATTATTCCTTATACTGTCACGATTATTTCTCCCGATTCTTTCTCGGGAAGCAACCCGGTAGTTTACTGTTATTACGGTTCATACGCTTATATATTTGCAGTTGCAAATTCGATGAATTATGAGCTCATTACCGCTGTATTCGGAGCGGAAAAGGTCAAAATGTCAAAAGGTGACAAGGTGCCTGCGGATGCAAGGCCCTCGGTGGAGCTTGCAAGCGGGTTGCCAATGGTTCTGTCTTCGGACAATGAATCAGTAGCTGTTGTTGACGGCAAAGGAAATATACAGGCAGTTGCGCCGGGTTCCGCGCATATCAATGCTTATAATGTGCTCGGTGACCTTCTCGGCTCTATGTCGGTTTATGTTTATGATGTCAATCCCTCGGCGGAAATTACAAATGCGCAGAAGAGTATTGATGTTCCGTACGGAGCAACGCTCATTCTTCATTCAAAAGCCGATGTTCCGCAGGGCTGCAAAGCGGTATGGCTCAATGAAAAAGATGAGATAATCGGCGAGGGAGAAACCCTTGAGCTTGCTTCGGCTGATGAATCTTTCAAGGTATATGCAGCTGTGGTTGATACGGAAACAGGTGATATCATAACAAAATCCGAAGCCGAAACAGTCAATGTCAAATCAAGCTTTTTCAATAAAATAATTGCCTTTTTCAGAAGGCTTTTCAGAATACAGAAAATAATAGAACAATAATTCACAGGAGGCTTTATCATGTTCAAAAAATTTACATCGGCTGTTCTTGCGCTTATTATGGTGCTCTCTTGCGTTTACGCGCTGTCCTTTGCCGTTTCGGCGGATGACACCTTCACCGTTACAATAGGCAGCGGCGCTGAAAGCGCGGACGCTCTGCAGACTGTTGACTGGTTCAGAGGCGAAGACGGAGGATATTTCTTCTTTGTTCCCTCCTGCTGGGACAAGTCTGCTGTCAATGTGTGGACCTCGGCGCCCGCCCAGCTCAACGGTCAGGATTTTGAAAGCGGCAGTGAGCTCGACCTGGGCGAGAGCGGCACAATCACAAGCGGCTCGGCCACCTATAATTACACAGTCGTTTCAAGCAGCGGCGTAGGCACTGTGTTTATCAACACAAAGAGCGGCTCGCTTGACGCCGTACACGCCGACAAGAATTACAAGGAGCCCGGCGAAATCTCCATACTCAACGAAAAGGGCAAGGAGCAGACTGAAAACTCCGTGCTTGAGTATATCAAGGGCAGGGGCAACGCAAGCTGGGAAGGCCGCAAAAAGCCTTATAATATCAAGCTTGACAAGAAAGCCAAGATTCTCGGCATGGCCAAGAGTAAGAAATGGTGCCTGATTTCCAATGAAGATGACAGGTCCCTTATGAGAAACGCCATGGTTTACAACGCCGCGGCAGAGGCAGGTCTTGCCTATTCACCCGAAAACGCTCCCGTTGACCTTTTCATAAACGGCGAATACAGGGGCGCGTATCTGCTCACCTCCAAGGTTGAGGCGGCGAGCGCCAGAATAGATGTTGAGGACCTCGATGAAATCAATGAGGAAATCTGCATTGATAAATACGGCGAAGATTTTGATATGGATACCGTCAAGGTTGACGGCGTTTACGGCAAGTACGCCGGCCTTCTTGAGGGCACAAGCAAATATGCCGAGATACCCGAAAGCGAAAAAAGCACCGAAGACGGCGGCTATATCCTCGAAATGGAAATTGCCAACAGATACTCCGGCGACCTTACGGGCTTTGTCACCAATGACGGCCAGCCCTTCGTTATGAAGAGCCCCGAATACGCATCCAAAAAACAGATAGAGTTTATAAGCGATTATTATCAGAGATTTGAGGATGCCGCAAAGAGCGCGGACGGCAGAAACGGAAAGGGTGAGAGCTACACAGATCTTATCGATGCTGAGTCATTCGCGAAGTATTACGCAATCTGCGAGTGGACCTCAAATATGGATACCGGCCTTACCTCCACTTATTTCTACCTTGACACCACCAAGGACGGCAAGCTTTATGCCGGACCCGTTTGGGACTACGATATTGCTCTGGGCAACAACGGTGACACGAGGTACGGCCTTGATTATAATAATCCCGAGCTCTTCACCGTCTGCTTCGCAAGGCAATACAGAAACACCGTTTTCGGCACTCTCGATGTTGACGAAAAGCCGACGATATTCAACTATCTCTGCCGTAAGCCCGAGTTCGTGCAGCAGTGCAGAAGGTGCTGGGATGCCGGCGTTTATGAGGCGGTCAGCGCCTGGAGCGGCGATAAGTTCAATGACTATGCCGGGCTTATAAAAGACAGCGCGATTATGAACCACATCCGCTGGAACACATTCGGCACTCAGAATCCCGAACAGGTCTCGTCAGCTTATTCAGACAGCGTTTCCAAGCTTAAGACTTTCGCCTCAACAAGAGCGGCTTATCTCAACGCAAACCTCGGCACCGTTCAGCAGAACCCCGCAGAAACAAACTTCTTTATGAAAATAATAAAGAAAATCGGCACAGGTATAAATAACCTGTTTGAGAAGTTCGTAGTTCTCCTCGGACAGCAGAACAAAGCCTGAACCCATATTGAAACAAACAAAAGCGCATCTGCCTCAGGCAGATGCGCTTTTCTGTTAAACTATCTATAATTTTTTAATCAATATCCGCGTAAAACTCTCCGGTCTTTTCGGCCATATACCTGCCCAGGGACGCATCGGTCAGCTTGTCGGAAAAAGCGGCGGATTCATCTTTGGGTATGCGCATTGTGATTTTTACATCGCTTTCAAAAGCAGAGTCCTCAATAATGCCGCCGCATTCGGGGATAAGGGATGAGAGCTTGCCGTAAAAGCTGTAATCGCATCTTATCTCAAGCCTTTCGCATACTGCCCTTGTCACAAAGCCTGCGGTGTTGATACCGAGTGAGGCAGAGTGGGAGTAAGCTCTTACAAGCCCGCCCGCGCCGAGCATAATGCCGCCGAAATACCTTGTTACGACCACGGCGCAGTCTGTTACTCCGCTTTTTTCAAGCACGTCAAGCGCGGGTATGCCCGCCGTGCCCTGGGGCTCGCCGTCATCAGAAAAGCGCTTTACGCCGCCTTCTCTGAGAATATAGGCGTAAACATTGTGTGTGGCGTCCCAGTATTTTTTTGAAATCTCCGCTATAAACGCAAGAGCTTCATCCTGGCTTGTCACGGGCTTTACGCTTGCGATAAACCGGGATTTTTTTACAATATATTCCGCCGAGTCGGCTTTTCTCAGTGTTTTGTAACTGTCCATAAATGTAAAAATGTCCTGCGAAAAACAAAGCGGCGCCCAAGGGCACCGCCGGTTTTCAATTACTTGTTGATGTTGAAACGCTTGTTGAATCTGTCAACACGTCCGCCCGTATCAACGAGCTTCTGCTTGCCGGTGTAGAAGGGATGGCACTTGGAGCAGATATCAACTCTCATATTCTCTTTTGTGGAGCCGGTTTCGATGACCGCGCCGCAAGCGCAGCGAACCTGAGTCTGCTTGTAATCGGGATGAATTCCGTCTTTCATTTGTTTCACCTCTTTCGAATATCTCAATAGAACGGATTGAATTGTATCATAAGAATAAATAAAATGCAAGTGTTTTTTACTATTTGGCAAGAGAGGAGAGATATTTCCTGTCTTCTTCGGTAAGCTCAGCGTTTTCAAGCAGGTCGGGGCGCCGCTCAAAAGTGCGCCTGAGGCTTTGCTCTCTCTGCCATTTTTCGATATTTGCGTGGTGACCGGAAATAAGCACGTCCGGCACCTGCATTCCGTGCCATTCAAACGGCCTTGTGTACTGAGGATGCTCAAGCAGCCCCGAATAGTGGCTCTCAAGCGTGTATGCCTCTTCGTTCGGAAGCACACCGGGAAGCATTCTCGAAACACAGTCCGCTATAATCAGCGCGGGTAATTCCCCGCCGGTGAGCACATAGTCTCCCACGGATATTTCCTCATCAACTATTTCGCTGATGATTCTCTCGTCAATTCCTTCATAGTGACCGCAAAGGATAGCGATATTATCGTATCCTGCCAGCTCTTTGGCTCTCTGCTGAGTAAATACTTTGCCCTGAGGTGAAGTATATATCAGATGGGGCCTTGTACCTGTCTGCCTGCAAACAGCATCAAAGCAATCATAAACAGGCTGAGTCTGCATAATCATGCCCATGCCACCGCCGTAGGGGGCATCGTCAACGCTGCCGTGCTTGCTTAAAGTGTAGTCCCTTATGTTATGGCAGTTTATTTCCACAAGCCCTGCTTCTCTCGCTCTGCCTATGATGCTCTCGCTCAGAACGCTCATACACATTTCGGGGAAGAGAGTAAGAATATCAATCCTCATGGTCAAATATACCTTTCAGGGGCCTTATTGTCACTATGCCTTTACTGACATCGGTATCAATCACAACCTGCGGTATGGCGGGAATGAGGTATTCACCCTTTTCATTGGTGATGTGCCATACATCATTAGCGCCTGTTTCACTCACATCCGTGAGAGTGCCGTAAACAATGCTTTCGTCATCGGCGTCCCTCACTTCGCAGCCGATAAGCTCCGCAATGAACCAGGTGCCTTCCGGCAGGTGAGCGTCGCTCCTCCTGATGTAAAGCACCTTACCGCGCAGCTTCTGCGCCTGCTCAACTGTGTCAATACCTTCAAGCTTCAGAATTGCGATATTGCCGTGCGGCCTTGCATTTTTAAGCGTAACGGGCGTTTTGCCCTCGCCGTCAAAATACAGGGTCTTGAATTTTTTTGCAAAATCGGGGGAATCGCACCACGGGTTGAGGCGAACCTCACCGCGGATTGAGTGTGTGCCCGTGATTTCGCCGAGTTCAAGGTATTCCTTAATCAATTTCCACTATCGCTTTCATATTGTTGCGGGTGGCGGCGGCTCTCATAACAGTGCGGATTGCCTTCGCAATCTTGCCCTGCTTGCCTATAACTCTGCCCACATCGTTTTCCGCAACATGAAGGTGGTAAACGACAGCGCCGTCATCCTGTGTTTCGGAAGTGACGGATACGGCATCGGGGTTTTCAACAAGACCCTGAGCTATGCTGACAAGTAACTGGTCCATAATCAAAGGATACCTTCCTTCTTAAGCAGAGCCTTAACGGTATCGGTGGGCTGTGCGCCGTTGCCGAGCCACTGCTTTGCCTTATCGGCATCGATTTTAACCTCAATGGGGCTTACAACGGGGTTGTAAGTGCCGATTTCTTCGATGAATCTGCCGTCGCGGGGATATCTGGAATCAGCAACAACTATACGATAGAAGGGTGATTTCTTTGCGCCCATGCGGCGAAGTCTGATTTTTACTGCCATAATTTTTTCCTCCTGAAAATAGAAAATATCTTTATACAATGTATCGGATAACCCGTATTACATCCATGGTTGTTACATGCCGAACTGCGACATGTCTATGTTGCCGGGCATACGCATGCGGCTTTTTCTGTGCCTCTTACCGGGCTTGCCGTTCATCTGACGGAAAAGCTTCTGCATCTGCCTGTATCTGTTGAGAAGCCCGTTCACATCCTCCACGCTCTGACCGCAGCCTTCGGCTATGCGCTTTTTGCGCGAGGCGTTTATAATGTCGGGCTTTGACCTCTCTTTGGGGGTCATTGAGAGTATGATTGCCTGCATGCGGTCAAATTCCTTCTCGTCAACATCGAGGTCCTTGACCTTGTTGCCGATGCCGGGAAGCATGCCGAGCATATCCTGTATGGAACCCATTTTGCGTATTGAGCGGAACTGGTCAAGCAGATCGTTGAGGTCAAACTTGTTTTGCATGAGCTTCTTTTCAAGCTCTTCCGCTTTTTTCATATCGAGTGTCTGCTCGGCTTTTTCGATAAGGGAGAGCACATCGCCCATGCCGAGTATTCTGCTCGCCATTCTGTCCGGGTGGAAAACGTCGAGGTTTTCAAGCTTTTCGCCGGTGCCGACAAATTTGATCGGCTTGCCGGTAACTGCTCTTGCGGAGAGAGCGGCGCCGCCTCGTGTGTCGCCGTCAAGCTTTGTGAGGATGAGTCCGTCAATGCCGAGCGCTTCGTCAAACGAAGTGGCAACATTCACGGCGTCCTGACCGGTCATCGCGTCAACAACGAGGAGTATTTCGTGGGGCTTTACTTCCGCTTTGATGTTTTTGAGCTCGTTCATCAGCTCCTCATCAACGTGGAGACGGCCCGCCGTATCTATGATAACATAGTCATAGCCCTTGTTTTTCGCCTCGGAAATCGCGGCTCTTGAGATTTCAACCGGGTCGCCCTGACCCATTTCAAAAACGGGAACTCCGGCTTGCTCGCCGACAACCTGGAGCTGTTTGATGGCGGCGGGTCTGTAAACATCGCACGCCACGAGCATCGGGCGGTGGTTTTCTTTTTTAAGCATAAGCGCAAGCTTTGCGCAGTGGGTGGTTTTACCGGAGCCCTGAAGTCCGCACATAAGCAGCACTGTGGGCGGATGGCTCGCGTAGGCAAGGCGGGCGTTGGTGCCGCCCATAAGCTCCACAAGCTCTTCCCTGACGATTTTGATAACCATCTGGGAGGGGGTGAGGCTTTCCATAACCTTTTCGCCGATGGCCTTTTCGGTAACGGTGTTGGTAAAGTCCTTTGCAACCTTATAGTTGACGTCTGCCTCGAGCAGAGCCATACGGACCTCTCTCATTGCGGAGCGCACATCCGATTCGGTAAGGCTGCCCTTTGCTCTTAAATTTTTGAACGTAGCTTCAAGCCTGTCGGAAAGACCTTCAAATGCCACGGATGTTCACCTCCGTAATCAGGTTTCAAGCAGTGTCATGGCCTTGGTTTTGATATTAAGACTGAAGTCATTTATCTCCTTGGAAAGACCGTGCCTGAGGTTGTATTGTGTAATCTTATCGGAATATTCGATTATTTCTTTAAGACCCTCGCTCAGCTCCGAAAACCTTGCCGCCATACCGAGGCGCTCCTCCATATCGAGCATCTGCCCTTCGGCTCTTTTAATGGCATCGCGCACGCCCTGGCGGGTTATGCCTTCGTTTTCGGCTATCTCCGAGAGGGAGAGATCATCATTATAATAATACTCAAGGAAATTGCGCTGTTTTTCAGTGAGCATTTCACCGTAAAAATCTATGAGAATTGCCATATCATAGTTTTTTGCCACAGATGACCCTCCTTTCGGTTAAAAATCGAACTGCCTGTAAAGCTTTCACACTTTACAGGCAGTCATTATACTATAACAATATCGTATTGTCAAGGAAAATTTGCCCCGATTTTAAGGCTGAAAATGCCGGTTATTCACTTTCACCGCGTGAAAATGTGGCGAAAGCAGGGCGAAACACCACAAATTGTGCCGCAAAACGGCTCTGAACACAAAATGTATGCAGTTATTCACATTTTGAGCGTGAAAATATTATTTGTAAAGCGTACGGGCTTTACAGGGGCTATTTCAGCGTGACAATGGTTACTCCGTCCTCGCCTTCGCCGTAAACACCGAGGCGGCTTGTTTTGACATAAGGAGAGGATCTGAGGTACCTTGTGACGGCTCCTCTGAGCGCGCCCGTGCCCTTGCCGTGGACTATTGTGAACTCCGCGAGACCGGCACGCATTGAGCGGTCAATGAATCTGTCAAGCTCAAGCAGGCAGTCGTCAACCGTCATACCTCTCACATCAAGTCTTGTGTCGGGCGCGGTGCCGAGCCTGCTTTCTCTGGCTGCGGCCGGGGCTTTTTTAACTGGCTTGCTTTCCTGCACGGGAGCATCAATCAGCTTGAGGTTGCTTTCTTTGACTCTTGTTTTAAGAGAGCCGGCGAGCACCTCAACATTGCCCTTCCTGTCAGCAGGTGTTATAACCTTTGCGCTCTTGCCTATATCTCTGATTATTACATTGTCTCCGACTCTTACGGGCCTTGGAAGCACATAGTCCTCGTCATCGTCAACTTCGGTAATCGGGTCAATCGCCGAGTCTATGGATTCCATCCCTCTTCTTATGGTCAGCTTTGCTTTTTTGGCAAGCTCGGCAGCATCCTTTGTCTGCGCCTGCTCTTTTTTCAGTTTTTCAATTTCGTGCATAAGAGCGTATGCCTCACGCTTTGCCTGCTCAACTATTTTAAGAGCCTGACCCTTAGCTTTTTCCATCTCTCTTTCACGCAGCTCGGCTATTTCCTTTCGCTGCTTTTCGGCGTCATCCTTCTCTTTCTGAGCGGATTCCGAGAGTGACTTTGCCGTTTCATACTCGTCTTCCATTTTCTTTCGCGTGAGCTCGAGTTTGTCAACAACATTTTCAAATTCCTTGTTGTCGCTTGAAACAAGCTCTCTTGCTCTGTCTATGACTCCCGGGGCAAGGCCGAGCTTTTCACTTATTGACAGGGCGTTTGATTTGCCCGGCACTCCGATGAGCAGCCGGTAGGTGGGCCTGAGAGTGGCCACATCAAATTCACAGCAGCCGTTTTCAACGCCGGGAGTTTCGAGCGCGTAAGCCTTGAGCTCCGCATAGTGCGTGGTGGCGGCGATTTTTGCTCCCTGAGCATGAAGCTGCTCGAGAATAGCCATAGCGAGAGCCGCGCCCTCAACGGGGTCGGTGCCCGCGCCGAGCTCGTCTATAAGCACCAGGCTGCGGTCGTTAGCGATGTTGAGTATGTCTATGATATTTGTCATATGTGCCGAGAATGTTGAGAGCGATTGCTCTATTGACTGCTCGTCGCCGATATCCGCAAGGATTTCATCAAACACAGAGATTTCGCTTCTGTCCGCCGCAGGTATCATAAGCCCGCTCATGGCCATCATCGTGAGAAGGCCTATTGTTTTTATGGAAACGGTCTTACCGCCTGTGTTGGGGCCGGTGATGACGAGCGTGTCAAAATCCTTTCCGAGGCTTATGTCAACAGGCACGGCTTTGCGGGGGTCAAGCAGCGGGTGTCTCGCGGCGCGCAGATTGATTATACCGTTATCGTTGAGAACGGCGGGAGAGGCCTTCATACTGTAGGCAAACTGCGCCTTCGCAAATATGAGATTAAGCTCAACGGCGCACTTATAGCTGTTCTTTATGCTGTCGCTGAATTCTCCCGCGCTTGCCGAAAGCTCATAGAGGATTCTTTCTATCTCCTCTTTCTCTTTGGACTCAAGCACACGGATTTCATTGTTGGCTTCAACCACCGCCATGGGTTCGATAAACACGGTGGCCCCGCTTGAGGATGTGTCATGAACAAGGCCGGGCACATTTGCCCTGTGCTCGCTTTTTACGGGCACCACATATCTGCCGTTTCTCTGAGTGACTATGCCCTCCTGCAGATATTTTGAGTAAGACGCAGAGCGGGTGAGCTTATCGAGCTTTTCGCGCACGTTTGATTCCTGAATTCTGATTTTGCGCCTTATATCCGCAAGGGCGGGCGAGGCGTTGTCGGAGAATTCGTTTTCGGCGACTATTGCCGAAAAAATCGCCGTTTCGAGATATTTGTTGGGAACGAGCGCGCTGAAGAGAGAGTCAAGCCCGCATTCAACGCCTTCGTTATTAGCTCTCCACTGGCTGAGTGAGCGGATTACTCTGAGCACTTCGCCTATGTCAAGCAGTTCTCTTGTGTTGAGCACGCTGCCCGCCGCGGCACGGCTTAGGGCGTTGTTCACATTTTTAAGCCCTCCGAATGACGGACCGCCGAATCTTGCAAGCAGCATATGAGCGTCAATAGTCTGCTGAAGCAGAGCTTTCGCGAGCGCAAGGTTGCTCTCCGGCTTCAGCTGCAGGGCATCAAGGCGCGCGTCCTCACAGCCGGTGAACTCCGCCAGCTTTTCGAGCACCTTATCAAATTCCAGACTTCCGGATGTCTTTTCAAAATCGGTCATTTTTATCTCCCGGTATTATGCCTCGGCGAGCCCCTCGGATATTCCGAGAATCACTATGCCCGCGATAACGGAAATAACGCAGGCATACTGGCTTGCCTTGAGCTTTTCTTTAAGAAATATTCTAGAAAGTATAACCGACACAATGCAGTAAGACGCTACCATAGGCGCAGCAAGCATCGGTTTTTTTGCCATGGCATACACATAAAATATTTGCCCGAATTCTTCGCAGCAGGAGGCGAAGAAATTGTTTTTTTCGGCTTTCCTGAACGGATTGTATGCCTTCTTTGTTTTTATAAACAGGAACACCCAGGCGGCGATTCCCGCAAGAAGGAAGGTGAGACCGTAGAGAATAAGCACATCGATTTCTCCGAGGCCGAGGCCTGTTTCTTCATCAAGAATGATGCCGTCAGCGGCAGTGCCCACGGTGTCAAACACACAGTAGAGCAGCGGAAAAATAAGCGCGAGAGCTCCCATTTTGTATTTGCTGTCTTTCGGCGCGTCGCCTGATGAGAGTTTCTTTTCGACCACGGCCAAGGCAATGACGCCGGCAACGATAATCACCGTGCCGATAATGTCGAGAGCGGAAAACTCATCGCTTATGCTGCCCAATCTGCCTGCCGCGGTAAAGTAGATTATCATAGCGACGGTGGAAAGAGCGCCCGAAGCATTCTGCACGGGGGAGATAATTGACAGCTCAAGGTATCTCAGACCTGCGTAGCCTATAACCATGGATATTATATATGAGAGGGAGGCCGGGGAATACTTTACGGCGTTTATCACAAGTGCCGACAGGGAAAAACCGCTTTCCGAGAAGGGGAGAAGACAGATTGATACCGCTCCCATTACAAGGCCTACCCATATAGCGGTTTTCAGGTGTGAATAGCGGTCGTTATCCTGCGCGCTTTTTTTGTAGAAAAGGTCGGCAAGACCCCAGCCGAATGTTGAAACAAGTGCAAATATAAACCACATATTACTCGGTTGCCTCCGTAGATTCTTCCTGCTCTTCGCTTTCCTGAGCAGATGATTCACCGCTGTCCTGCTCTGTGAGCGTTTCGCCGTTTTCATCGGTGAGCGGCTCCCGGGTTAAGGCCTCGTCTGTAACGGATTCGTCACTGATATCCGTGATTTCTTCCTCTGTCACGGACTCCTCTTCAATTTCATAAGGAATGGTTGTTGTGCTTATTTTTTCGGCTATTTCCTGCCCGTCGGCTGCCTGAATGGAAGAAACATACATACCGCCGCTTCTCTCTCTGAGAGTAATCTTCATATACTTATCGGGCTCCGGGGCGGTGTACTCACCGTCTTTCATATCAGCCCAGGCTTTTGTGCCTATGTAGCCCACGTTGAGCACCACGCTGTTTCCCTGCTTGTCAATGCTGTAAACCTTGGGGTTATATGCCGATTCAATTCCGGTTATGGGAATGATATAGCTCTGCAGAGCGGAGTCATACACAATATCGTAGCCGCTCATATCGGTGCCGGAGTGAAGCTGGGCCACTTCTATTTCCGTGCCGTAAAGGCGTGTAAAGCTCTCCTCCACATCGGCCTGAGGAATCTGAATGCCGAAATTCTCGCCGGTAGCGTATGGATACTTGCTCATACCGTCTTCATCCATAAGCAGCGCCCAGATAGCCGAGTAAAGCAGCTGAGATTTGTTTGCCTTGGTAAGGTCGTCAAACGGATCGGGGTCAAACATAACCACGGGTCTGAGCAGGCTTTCGTATTCCTCTTTCTGCGCGGTCTTGTTCTTTGCGTTCTGAGCAAGGCCGACCGCGTAGTTGATTACCGCAATCAGCCCGATAACCGCAAGGATAATCGTTATTATTCCTATGGGCAGAGCCAGTTTATTTTTTCTCCTTTTGTTTGCCACTCTTGGCACCTCCCGCTTTGTTTAAGATTTTGCCGAGCTTTTCTTTGTTGCTGAATATAAGTGACGCCTCTCCCACGATGATTTCATCACCCGTTGAGATCAGCTGGGATTTTTCAACTTTTTTGCCGTTTACAAAAACAGGCGAATCTTTGCCGAGCCCTTTTATGTACCAGCCGTCTTTGCCGCAGATGATAACGGCGTGCTGCCTTTCGACTGTCGGCAGGTCTATGGTTATGTCGCAGTCCTTATGCCGCCCTATGGAGGTTTCACGGGCCGTCACAGGGTAAACCTCTTTTGAGTACGGGTCGTAAATCATCACGTTGCCGAGCGGCTGCGGCTTCCTTTTCAGCAGAGGCACAAGGCAGAAAAACAGAATAAGCACCGCAAGCACAGGCAGAGCATAACGGGCATAGGGCAAAATATCTCTAAAATCCATTTATACCTCCGTGCGCATAATATATCACATTATAAATTACTATAAAAATAACTAAAAGTCAATAATACGCCTTCACTTCTTCTTGCAAGCCTGCTTACTTGATGATATAATTGTTAAGTAAACGATATGCTGCGGCAAGGGGGTAACTTAAATGAAAAAAATACTTGTTGCGGGCTGTGGGCACGGCGGTCTTTATGCCGCTTACGCGCTCTCAAAGGCGGGATACGACGTGACCGTTATAGAGGCCAAGGAGCGCGGCAACCTCGGGCACGACTGGCACGATGTGATTTACCCTCCCGATTTTGAGCGCCTTGGCATACCTCTGCCCGGGTGCGATGAAATAATTCCTTTCTACAGCTCGGTTTATACCAATCCGTCAAAGACCGTAAAGCTCCGTGTTGATTTGCCCGAAGACTCAAAGCTCAGGTGCGTTGACCGCAAGTTCCTTTTAAAATTTTTGGTTGAAAAAGCGGAGTCCGCCGGAGTAAAGATCCGATTCGGTGAGGCCGTAAAAGGCGCGGTGATAAAAAACAACGAAGTCAGAGGCCTTGAAACCGATGCCGGCACCGAACTGAGCGACCTTGTGATAGACGCCGCGGGCATAGACTCACCGGTGAGAAAATCCCTGCCGCAGGGCTGGGGTATATACGGAGAAATGCCTGAGGAGAATACATTTTATACTTACAGGGTATATTATAAAAACACAACTCACGAGGTAAGCGACCCCGCGCAGACCATTTATTTTTATCACTGCGGCAAACCGGGTATGGACTGGAGCGTGTCCGACAGGGATTTTGTCGATATTCTGGTCGGCAGGTTTTATCCCATAACCATGGAGGACGTTGACGAGGCTGTTGCCGATGTGCGCAGCGACTGCCCCTATATGGGCGATAAAATCATCAGAGGCGGCAGATTTGAAAAGATACCGCTCAGGCTCCCGTTGCCGCTTTTTGTATGGAACGGTTATGCCGCTGTGGGCGACAGCGCCGGCATGACTGAGCCGATGAGCGGCTCCGGTATAAACAACAGCATAAAGGCAGGCGCCATTCTCGCGGATACGGTTATCGGCGCCCGCGGCGGCAGGCTCACCCTTGAGGCACTGTGGAGATATCAGTACACTTATTTCAGGCAGGACGGCGAAGGCTATTTCTCTGCCGAAATTGTGCGCAAAATGCTTCAGTCCCTGTCCGCAAAGGATATAGACTACTTCTTTGAAAAGAGAATTCTTACCGAGAAGGAGCTAAAAGCCGGAGGCCTAACCGCTTCTTCGCCGGGCGAAACCGTAAGCAGGATACTCGCGTTCATACCCAAGCTCAACCTGCTTCCCGCTCTTTCGGGAGTGCCGTATAAAAACAGCATAGCCGAAAAAGCAAAAAAAATAATGCCTGAAAAATACTCCCGCGAAGCTTATCTCAAATGGCGCAGAGAATTTGAAAGGATATAAACCCTATGAATATGTATCTCTCCTGGGCGCTTTTGTGCTTGGCGGCTGAGGCGGCGTTAATCGCTGTTAAACTGCCCTTTCGCAAAAAAACAATCAAAAACTCCGTCAGAATAATTATTTCCGTTTCCGAGTTTCTCATCGCCGTGGTGTGCGCGGTGCTGGTTCTGGCAGGGCCGATTATTCTGAGACCCGTGCAGCCCTTCCTTTTTGCCCTTTATGCCGTGTTGTTTTCAGATTCGGTCGTTTCACTTGCTTATTCGGTTTTCTGCGTGGCAACAAAGACCGGGGCAAGGTTCCTGCCGGCGCGGATTGTAAGCGCGGCTTTTGCGCTCGTATTTATCATCTGCGGCACCGTGAATATGCAGATTGTGAAGCCTGTATGCCGCACTTTCTACTCCCCGAAAATAAGCAGCGAGCATAAGATAGTTTTTGCCGCCGACATACACGCGGGCAGCGCCCAAAGCTATGAAACGCTCAAAAAGACAGCTCAGGCGATGAAATCCGCCGGGGCGGACTGCATTATTCTCGGCGGAGATATAGTTGACGATTACACCACACTCAAGCAGATGCAGGATACATTCGCGCTCTTCAGCGACAGTGAAGCGCCGGTATACTATATTTACGGCAACCACGACAGGCAGAAGCACGCGGACTACGCGAAGGGCAGGCAGTTTACCGAGCAGGAGCTTGCCGACACAATAACACGCAACGGAATAACCATACTGCGCGATGAATATGCTCAGGTCGGCCCGGAGCTTACCGTGCTCGGGCGTGAGGACGTTTCGGAAAAAGAGGGCAGAGCGGACATCGCGTCTCTCCCGAATCCCGCTCCCGGCACCTACCTGGTAGTTGCCGACCATCAGCCTGCAAAGGCGGATGATAACCTTGCCTGCGGCATGGATTTGCAGCTGTCAGGCCACACCCACGCGGGTCAGCTCTTTCCGCTCGGTCTCTTTTACAGAATTGCGGCAAGAGTAAACGGCGTTTACACCGTGGGGGACGCGGATATGATTGTGAGTCCGGGTGCGTGCGGCTGGCGTGTTCCTTTCCGCACAGAGTCCTGCTGCTGCTATGAAGTGATAAGCATAATGCCGATGAAATAAAAAAAACATCCCGGTTCCTCAGGTGAATGACGGAACCGGGGTTTTTAATTATTTGTTTATGAAGTTGTCAAACGCGCTGTGAATTCTGCCCGTGTTATCGGCCACTATAAGCACCGCATAGTTTCCCTCGGAAAACACTTCCGCTTTCTCAAGCTTCGGAATCTGCTCCGGAGCGTAGGTCTTATAGAGAGAGGTTCTGTATGTCAGATGATCTCTGAGCAGAGCGGTCATTTGCTGAACATAAGCCGGGTCTTTTGCCGCCGTTACAACTATTTCATCGGCGCTTTTGCTGCCGTCGGAAGCATAAAGGATAAAAAACGAATCTATTTCGGAGTATTCGAAATCCGCTATTTTTGACAGTGCCGTTTCGGCGCTTTCATCCTCGCTGCTGACATAAGACATATCCACCGGGCTGCCGCACGCGCCTCTCATAGCGACGGAAAGGTCATACATACTTATCTTTTTTTCTGAAGCCGGGGAGCTGCCGACGCAGGAAGAAAGAATAACGGCGAGCAATAAAGCAATAACAGGAATAAGATGTTTTTTCATATTGACCTCCATCATCCTTTTGCGTAGGTTATAAATGTGTTTGTGTTATAATCAATGCCGCCTTCAAATCCGCCGAAGCCGCCGCCTTCCGAAGCGCTCACATAATCGGGAAACTGCTCGGCTATGGCGTCATTTGCCTTTTCAAGCAGATTATCGGGTATTTCGCTGTAGTCAAATTCGCCTGAATAGTCAGTGCGGCACACGCACAAAATATAATCGCCGTTTTCGTCTGTTATCCAGCGGAATTCAAAATATTCGCTGCCGTCATTATTATTAAGTGTTGCCGAAAGAGTGTCGCTTATATACCTGGCGACAATTTCGCTGTCTTTGTCTATCTTGTTTTTGAATGAGCAGCTGAAACTGCCGGGCGCTTTTTCATCGTTTATCATTTTGCCGATAAACCCGGGTATAGCGTATATGTCCTCAATTTCCTCACAGTTCATAACGGCATAGTTGTATTTTATACCGTTTGCCGCAGGAAAGAAGTCTCTGTTCCACTCGTGCGTTTCTGAGCACAAAGTGTCGTTCATATTGAAATTGCTGTAATTTGAGGTTTCGTTATCCATGTAACAGTCTGTGTGGTACCAGTCGCCGTCAAGCTTTACAAGGTCCCAGGTGTGGGTGAGGTCCGTGCTGTGAACAACTTTACAGTCGATACCGAACATCTGCATAAAGAGCCTGAATGTGGTTGCGTAACCGACGCACACCGCGTTGTGGTTTTTAAGCACGCCGAAGGGATTGTCGCTGTCATCGCTCACTTTGGGTATGACCGTGAGAAGACCGCTGTCAAATTTCATTTCGGAGGTAAGATATTTGTAAATCGCTTCCTCTTTCTCAAAATCCGTCATATTATCACTGATGCGTTCTTTTATCACGGCTTTCGCCATATCGAGAGTTTCTTTGTCGCGATCGCTCAATGAGGATGTGTCGCCGCTCAGATACGCGTCTGAAATCTGCTTTGTTGATTTTATTTCATATTCACCGGCGATTTTCACATCGTCCTCGCGGGCTACATCCTGCGCACCGCTGCTCTCGGATATTTCTTTGACCTGAGCGCTGATTTCCTTCTGACTGAGACTGTTGGTTACTCCGAACGCCAGTGAGGCGGCGGCGATAAGAGCGATTACGGACAGCATTATTCTTTCAAACATATTGAGGACCTTCCTTCCGCAAAAATAACAAACAATAATAATGTGATTCTGTTTTGCACCGAACATTTTAGTACGTTTTTGCACATTGTCAACGAAGTATGGCGAAATGTTACAGATTATTCATTTGTTTTTTCCCTGCAGAGAACAAAAATAAAAATCAAAGAAATACTTGACAATCTCAAAAGCCTTTGATATAATAGCAAACGTTCCGAAAAGGACAGTTTGCGAGAGTGGCGGAATAGGCAGACGCGCACGTTTGAGGGGCGTGTGTTTACGACGTACGGGTTCAAGTCCCGTCTCTCGCACCAAAAAGGGGATTCCATCGGGATCCCCTTTATCTTTAAGTGCGGATCAGCCTGCAAAGTAAGTTTTAACTGAAAAGGGCCCGCCCCGGTTGCCTCACCGTGTAATAATCAGAGGCGTTATCTGCGGATATGGCGGAATTGGCAGACGCGTTAGATTCAGGTTCTAATGAATGCAAGTTCGTGCAGGTTCAAGTCCTGTTATCCGCACCATCGTGAGAAGCCTTGAGAAATAAGGGATTGTGTGCAATTGGTCACCTTATTTTC
>JAEELT010000104.1 GCA_016282855.1 Clostridiaceae bacterium
GAAAAACGAAAAGACAATATAGTTTAATGGACTGCGAATTATACACTCGCAGTCCTGTTTTTTGCTTATATTTAACTAAAATAAGGAATAGTTGTTTTTGTCTTTTCTCAACGCCTTTGCAGGGCAGGCATATATACTTGCCGTAGGGGCGGATATTATCCGCTCGTAAAATACAGGGCAAAAAACAGCTCACCTTCGCTTTGAAGGTGAGCTGTTTCTGTTATATTTCGACGTCCGCGTAAACCGCGTAGTGGTCGGAATAGAATCTGCGGTTTATTCTTTTGTTCACCACTCTGAATCTGAGGGGTCTGACGCTCTTTTTGTCCACAAAGACATAGTCGATTGTTTCTTTTATTTTCGCGGGCCTGAAGCCGTGGAAGGTGAAGCAGTCATCACTGTCGGGGGCGAGCGTGCGGGCATCGCCCATATTGGCGCTTATCATAGTGGCATAGCAATCCGAGTCCGGGGTAACATTGAAGTCGCCGGTTGCGACCACCGGGAGACCGCCGAATGATGCGGCTTTCTCCATTATCATCCTCGCGCCGTTCACCTGCGCCTCAACGCTTATGTGGTCGAGGTGCGTGTTAATGTGCACATAGCTCGTGCCGGTTTCTCTGTCGGTGAGCTTCACATAGGTCGCTATTCTCGTACAGGCGGAATTCCAGCTCTTTGACGGCACATCCGGGGTTTCCGAAATCCAGAAATTGCCGCAGTCCGAGGCGGTGAATTTATCTTTGAGATAAAAGATTGCGGCGTATTCGCCTTTATCCTTGCCGTCATCTCTGCCTACGCCGACCCAGTCATATTCCGGCAGGCCTTTTGCGAGAGCCTTCATCCATTTTTTGTGAGCTTCCTGCACGCCGAATGAGGACGGCCTCACGCTCTTTATCATCTCAATCACAAGGGGTATTCTCACGTGAATGTCGTGAACTCCGCTGCCCCAGCAGAGCACATTTGCCGAAAGAATTCTGTACATAAAAGTTCCTCCTATTTTGCGGCAAGAGTCATCATCACCTTAACGGGATGGTGGTCCGATGTGTAAATTCCGTTGTATTTCGGCTTGAGCACCTCATAGCTTTTCACCTTTGAGCAATATGCGTTAACAAAGATAAAATCTATCGGCTCGGTGCGCGTTGCCTCTGTTATCGGCGAGTAGCCGTGGAAGGTGGGCGTGTCCTCGGTGACTTTGGCAAGATACTTGGTGTCTCTCATTCCGCTCTCGAGAATGCGCTCATACATTGTGCTGCCCTCTTCGTCATTAAGGTCGCCCGTGAACACAACCGGAACATTCGGATATTTCTGAGCTATCTTCTGTGTGACGAGCGTCACGGATTCATTCCTTGCTCTCGTGCCGACGTGGTCAAAATGAGCGTTGAAATGCACATAAGTGAAGCCTGTCTTTATGTTTTCAAGCACGGCGAAAGTGCACACTCTTCTGTATCTCGCGTCCCAGCCCTTTGACGCGGTTTCGGGAGTCTCGGAGAGCCAGAATGTGCCGCTGTCTTTGCATTTGTATTTATCTTTTCTGTAAAAAACGGGGCTTGCCTCACCGGTGCCGTCGCCGTTTCTGGCTTCGCCTGTATATCCGTAACCCTCAAGGCCTTCTTTGAGCCAGCCGTACCAGTCCTCGCTCACTTCCTGAAAGCCGATTGAATCAGGCTTGTTTTTAAGCACAACATCAACCACATACGGCGCCCTTTCAGCGGGCTTGTATCTGCCCACGCCGCTCACCTTCACATTGTAGGTCATTATTGTAACATCGGCCTTGTGTGAAACGGATGGCTTATCTGTGCTGTTAACAGGCGTAACATCAGAAAACGCGGGTACGATCGACAGAGAAATCAGCAGGGACATAAACCAGGCCATTATTTTGTAAATCACGGTAGCATCTCCTTTTTATTATTCTCCCTTTGCAAACGTTTCGTCAGACACAGAGAGTAAAAATCTGTACATAGGTGAAAACGCTTTGTAGTTTTTGCGGATTATGCCGATTATTGTTTCATCGGCAAGGTCATCAAGATTATCGCTGTAAAGAATAAAGCCGAAATCCTTTCTGCAGTAGTATGGCTCCATACCTGCAGGGCAGAGCGCGGGCATACGTTTATATTCTCTGCCGAAAAAGCCGGCTCCGGTTTTTTCGCACCTGCGCGCGGCAGCGGCAAATTCATCCGTGCGTTCCCTTATGGCTTTGCGAAAATTCTGCATAACGGCGGAATCGTTGCCGAAAAAGCCGATTCCCATTGAATAATTGCGCGGCGTCACCTCAAACCAGAAGCAGGGATAATTTATCCACTGATGCTTATCGCGCATAAACATTATCCACATATTTTCACGGTACAATGATTTGTCTTTGGTGTATCGTGTGTCACGGCGCACCCTGGACACCATTTTTACGGGGTTTGTGACCATAACCGGGTCAAGCGCCGCAAGCTCGCTGCCGATAATGCCGGCAATCTGCCTCATAGGCACCGTTACGCCCGCTTTGATTTCTTCCTTGTGTTCATCATAAAAAGCTTTTGAATCTCTGAATCTGTTATCAGCCAGCAGGAAAAGAGCATCCCTGCTTATTCCGCTGTAATCCGTCATATAAGCCCCTCCCTGCAAAGGCAGTCTGCCGCGAGCATAACCGCTGTTTTCCCGCTCGGAAAATTGATTCCGCCCTGCATCCATACGGCAAACGGCTCCCTCAGAGGAGCATCCGCCGAAAGCTCTATTGACGAGCCAAGCACAAAAGCACCCGCCGCCATAATAACTTTGCTGTCATAGCCCGGCATATCCCAGGGCTCCGGTACCGCGAACGAATCCACCGGCGCACCGGACTGAATACCCTTGCAGAATGCGCACAGGCGCTGTGCATTCACAAGCTTAATAGCCTGAATAATATCATATCTGTCCTCATCGCTGCGCGGCGTCACCTCAAAACCGAACTGCTCAAAAAGAGAGGCGGCAAAGACAGCGGTTTTAAGCGCAGAGGCAACCACGGAAGGGGCGTTGAACACGCCCATAAACATATTGCGGTTTTCGCCCAGGGTGCAGCCGACCTCCTTGCCGAGGCCCGGCACAGTTGCTCTGTATGAGCAAAGCTCCACAAGGTCTTTGCGCCCTGCGATATATCCGCCTGTGCGGGCAACAGCTCCGCCGGCGTTTTTTATGAGTGAGCCGGCAATTATATCGGCGCCGGCCTGAGTCGGTTCCGTCTTTTGCACAAACTCACCGTAGCAGTTATCAACCATAACAACCGCGTCGCATATATTATGAACCGTGTCGGCGATTTCGCCGATTCTTTCAACCGACAGGCTGGGCCTTAGCGAATAGCCCCTTGAGCGCTGGATATAGACCATACGCGGTTTCAGTTCTTTTACTCTTTTCGCGATTGCCTCAATGTCGGGCAGGCCGTCTGCTCCGAGGTCAACCTGCTCATATTTTATGCCCAGATCTTTCAGAGAGCCCATGCCGCTGCCCTTTATGCCTATAACAGGCTGAATTGTATCATAGGGCGTGCCGGTAACGCAGAGCATTGTGTCACCCGGGCGCAGTATGCCGTAAAGGGCAATGCCGAGAGTGTGCGTGCCGCAGGTGAAAGAGTGGCGCACAATCGCGTCCTGAGCACCGAAGGCGCGCGCGTAAATCGCGTCAAGCTTTTCTCTGCCTCTGTCACCGTAGCCGTAACCGGTGCTGCCGTCGAAATCGGCCTGAGCAACTTTGTTCTCTATGAAGGCGGCAAGCACCTTCTGCTGATTGTATTCGGCTGTTTCATCTATTTCGGCAAATCTTTGCTTTGCCTTTTCAAGCGCTTTTTCTGAGAGAGAAAGCACCCGTTCATTTATGTTGAAAAAAGACATTTTACCACCTCTTGTAAATCCTGTTGAGGTCTCTGAAAAACGCGCCGTCGGCATTGTTCAGCTGCTCTTTGGTTACCCTGTAACTCCAGTTACCGCTCGCAACACCGGGGGTGTTTATTCTCGTATCGGAGCCGTACATAAGATAATCCTGCACGGGGATAACCGCCAGAGCGCTTACGGATCTGAAAACCTCTCTTATAAGCAGAGGAGAAGCCTTGCCCCAGTCGCCGCCCGGGAAGTTTACATACTCAAGCATCCTTCTTCTTTCGCTGTCGCTGCACTCCCAGAGGTAGCCGAAGATGGTGTTGTTATCGTGCGTGCCCGTGTAGGCGATTGAGTTGTTTATGTAGTTGTGCGGCATATGTATGCTGTCGCCGTCGTCAAGGAAGGCAAACTGAAGTATGCGCATACCGGGGAACCCGCTTTCATCCACAAGAGCGCGCACCTCGTCGGTTATATCTCCGAGATCTTCCGCTATAATCAGCTTATCCCCGTGCCCCTCTTTTATCGCGTTCACAAAGTCCATGCCGGGGCCTTTTATCCATTTGCCGTTTCTGGCGGTCTTTTCGGTTGCGGGTACGGACCAGTATGACTCAACAGCCCTGAAATGGTCAATCCTCACGCCGTCAAACATTTCCAGGGTATGGTCCATCCTTTCGCGCCACCAGAGGAAACCGTCTTTTTTCATCTCATCCCAGTCATACAGGGGATTGCCCCAGAGCTGGCCGTCGGCGGCAAAATAATCGGGCGGCACACCGGCCACCTGCTCGGGGTAGCCCTTGGAATTTACCTTGAAAAGCTTTCTGTTTTCCCACACATCGCAGCTGTCGTCGCTCACATAGATGGGTATGTCTCCGATAATCGAAACGCCTTTTTCCGAGGCGTATTTCTTGATTTCCGCCCACTGGGTGAAGAACTCATACTGAATAAATCTCCAGATATTTAGAGTGTGCGTGTCGGATAATTCGTCCTTCGTCCACTCCTGCCAGGGCCTGAGTCCGTTTTCCTCACGCAGAGCCATAAAGCGGCAGAAATTCTCAATATGCTTATGCTCCTTCATAAAGGAGTCAACTTTATCCCAGGCGCTGAAATTGCGGCACGCCTTCTCCAGCAGGGCAAAGCGTTCCTTCGCAAGGCGCTCAAACTCACAGTAATACGGCGTATTCTGCTTCGCTCCCGCTAAATCCTCCTTTGTGAGCAGCCCTTCTTCCGCAAGTGTCTCGAGGTCGATAAAATACGGATTGCCCGCAAAGGCGGAGAGGGATTTATATGGGGAATTGTGATCGTCGGGCAGAGTAAACGGAAGCACCTGCCACACGGAAAAGCCCTCGCTTTTAAGAAAATCGATAAAATCCCTGGCGTTTCTGCCGAAGCTGCCTATTGAATAATCACCGTAAAGGGATGAAATATGCATCAGTATGCCGCTTTGTCTTTTCATTTCAGTATAGTTTCCTTTCGTCGGCCGGGTCTGATTAACACAGCCCGATACACCTTTAAAAGTTTACCACACGCGCATAAAAAAGTAAACCGTTGATTTAATTACCGGTTTATTGTAAAATACATTGCGGAGGACTGATTATGGACTATAAATACATACTCTGGGACTGGAACGGCACATTGCTTGACGATGTGTCCGCCTCGCTTGCGAGCGTGAACGATATGCTTGCCGCGAGAAACATGCCGCCCCTTGATATTACAAGATACAGAGACTGCATAGGCGTGCCTATTGAAAAGTTTTACAGGCGGGTATTCGACCTTGAAAAAGAGAATTACGCCGAAATCCTGCAGCAGTACAACGAGGGCTACATTTACCACCTGAGGGACTGCGCCCTGGCCCCCGGCTCCCTGAAGCTGCTTGAAAAATTCAGGCAGGCGGGCTGCAGGCAGGCAATTGTGTCATCATCGCAGTATGACCAGCTCAGCGAAAATGTGGCAAAATACGGCGTGAGCTCATATTTTGACGCCATACTCGGCGCTCGGGATTATTTCGCAACCTCAAAGATAGAAAGGGCGCTCGGCTACCTTGAGGCGCATGAGCCGGGCAAAGCGCTCGTCATAGGCGACCTTGAGCACGATGCGCAAATGGCCGATGAGCTCGGAGCGGACTGCATTCTGCTGACTTCCGGCCACGAAAAACTCTCGCGGCTGATTGACTCGGGAGCCGCGGTGTGCTCCGGCATGGATGAAATAGAAAAAATGCTGTTTGAAAGTTGACAAAGCAGAGCAATTTCAATATAATTGATTTAATACGGTAAATCACCGAATTATCAGGAGGAAATGTTATGAAAAAGTATGTTTGCCCCATCTGCGGTTATGTTCACGAGGGAGACGCTCCCCCCGAATTCTGCCCCCTGTGCAAATGCCCCGGCGAGAAGTTCACCGTTGCCGATGAAGAGATGTCCTGGGCTGCCGAGCATGTTGTAGGCATAGCAAAGGGCGTTGACCCCGAAATCGTTCAGGGTCTCAGAGAAAACTTCACGGGCGAATGCAGCGAAGTAGGCATGTACCTTGCAATGGCGAGAGTTGCCCACCGCGAAGGCTACCCCGAGATCGGCCTTTACTGGGAGAAGGCGGCTTATGAAGAGGCGGAGCACGCCGCCAAGTTCGCGGAGCTTCTCGGCGAAGTTCTCACCGACAGCACCGAAAAGAACCTCAAGGCAAGAGTTGACGCCGAGAACGGCGCAACAGCAGGCAAAACCGCTCTCGCAAAGAAAGCAAAGGAGCTCGGCCTTGACGCCATACACGATACAGTTCACGAGATGGCGCGTGACGAAGCCAGACACGGCAAGGCATTAAAGGGATTATTAGACAGATATTTCGGTTAAGTCATAAACCCTGTTATATCAAGGGAAAACTGAATTTTTGTTTATATAAACCGTCCGCGTTAAACGGGCGGTTTATTCTTGTTCCGGCGGGGAAAATCCCTCTCTTAAACATTTTTATTTCTCCTGAAAACCCGATATAAAATCATATGGGGAATATTGAGGCGGTTCTTGAATTATGAGCATAAATGTGTTACTATTACAGTGTTAAACTAATTATCAGTCAGGAGATGTCAGCATGAAAAAAACACTTTCAATTATTCTCGTTCTGCTTGCCGTGTTTTCCTCTTTTATTCCGACTGCCGTTTTTGCCTCCGAGCCTCATGTTTATTCTGTTAAATATATTCCGGAAAAAGGTGAATGGCGGGTTCAGCAGCTCAGTTCATGGGACAGTACAAAAGAAAACGAAAATATGGATTATTTATGGAATAATCTTCAGGACGGGGATTCATTGGTTATTCTCGGCGACGAAAACTCCCCCGCCTTCGGAGATCTCAAAATTGAAAAAAAGCTTGCCAATCTGACTCTTTTTGCCGTAACAAGTTCAATCATCGTTTATGCAAATCAAAACATTTCAGAGATATATGTTCTCAAAGGAACAGTCGCGGCACTTAACGGCTCATACGACACTGTATATGTTTATGACAACAGCAGCTGCGACATAAACAATAATGTAAAAAAGCTTCAGATATCCGGTGAAACAAGTATGAAAATGAATGTCACTGCGCTCGGCAGGGTTGATTTCTGCCAGATAGATTACCGCGGAAATGTAATAGCAACAATGTATAATGTCGATCCGGGCACTCTTAAAGTAGTTGACGGTGAACTCAAAACCGACGCAAGCCACTATTATCCTTCTCCGTATGACCCCTACGGCAACGGACAGATTGAACCGGCGCCGGCGGGAGAAGCGCCGGAATCGGAATACGGCTTTTGGGATAAAATCATAAACTTTTTCAAAAGCATATGGAGTTTTATTAC
>JAEELT010000105.1 GCA_016282855.1 Clostridiaceae bacterium
AGTTTATACAGATTGACACATCCAATATTCTCTTCATCTGCGGCGGCGCGTTTGACGGCATTGAGCAGATTATAGAAAAACGCATGTCCGGCTCAGCTGTCGGCTTTGAGGCCGATGTCAGGAGCAAAAAAGACTACGAAAAAGAAAATCTGCTGAGCAAAATCGTTCAGCAGGATGTTGTTAAATACGGTCTTATCCCCGAACTTGTCGGAAGACTGCCCGTAATCGCAACTCTCAGGGACCTCGACAAAGACGCTCTCATTCAGATACTCACCGAGCCCAAAAACGCGATTATCAAGCAATACACCGAGCTTTTCCGCCTTGACGGAGTGGAGCTCGAGTTTGAGACAGGCGCTCTCGAAGCAATCGCAGAAAAAGCGGTTGAAAAGAAGACCGGCGCAAGAGGTCTGCGCTCCATAGTCGAGCAGACACTTATGCACACAATGTATGACACACCGTCCGACGCGAGCACCGAGAAGATAGTTATAAGCGCCTCGTGCGTAAATGACGGCGATGAGCCGCTCGTGCTGCACCGCGCCTCCTCGGAAAACGCCGGATAAGGCAAAATCAGCCTGAAAAACCTTCAAGGGCCGCAAGCTCACGCTTGCGGCCCTCGCTTTTTTTCTGTTGTTTTATTATCAGAAGAAGCTTATCTGGTCGGACTTCGGCATTGCCGCGAATGTGCCGTATTTCTCAAGCACATCCACCACGCTCTGCGGTGTGCCGGACTGCAGCCGGAAATCCTCTATAGAGGAAAACTCTCCGCCGTTTTCGGCAACCGCGCTCTCGATTCCTCTGGCGGCTATTTCTCCGCAGCCGGGCACGGCATTGAAGGGCAGGCGTATTTTGCCGTCCTCTATCACATAGTCGGATGCCTTTGACTTGTAGAGGTCAACCGGCAGGAATTCCACGCCTCTTGCCATCATTTCATTTATAATCTGAAGAGATGTATAAATATCTCCCTCTTTCGCGGACGCCTCTCTGCTCTTGATTTTGAAATCGAGCTCCTTCATCCTGCTTTTTACCCTCTGCCTGCCGGCGAGCACGGTATCCATTTCAAGATCGCCGCCTCTGACGGTAAGATAGGTTGTGTAATACTCTACGGGATAATAGAGCTTGTACCAGGCGAGGCGTATGGCGGCGATAACATAAGCCGCGGCGTGCGCCTTGGGGAACATATATTTTATCTTGAAGCAGGAGTCAATGTACCACTGTGGCACATCGTGCTCTTTCATGGCTTTGATATGCTCCTCTGTCAGCTCGGACGCCATTCCCTTTCTGACTTTCTCCATAATATCAAATGCCGTCTTGTTTTCGAGGCCTTTATGGATAAGATAGACCATAATGCTGTCACGGGTTCCGATAACATTTGAAATGGTGCATATTCCGTTCTTTATAAGATCCTGAGCGTTACCGAGCCACACATCCGTGCCGTGTGAAAGGCCCGAAATCTGAAGCATATCGGAGAAGTTCTGCGGCTTTGCCTCCATGAGCATTCCGAGCACAAACGGTGTGCCGAGCTCGGGGAGCGAGAGCGTGCCCGTTGGGCAGCCGATATCCTCGGGAGTTACTCCGAGCGGCTCGGTTGAGGTGAGCATTTTGTAAAGCATCGGGTCACACACATCCGCGTCCATAACGGAAGTACCGGTAAGGTCTTCGAGATGCTTATACAATGTCGGAACTTCGTGGCCGAGATTATCAAGCTTCAGGATGGTATCGTGAAGCGAATGGAAATCAAAGTGAGTGGTCCTGTGAATGGAGCCGGCATCGTCCGCCGGATGCTGAATGGGCGTGAAATCCTCGGCATCCATATCGGCCGGCACAACCACCATTCCGCCCGGGTGCTGTCCCGTTGTCCTCTTTACTCCCTGGCAGCCGGCGGCAAGGCGGTCTATTTCCGCGGCGTTAAGGTCTGCCCTGCCCTTCTCCTCCATCCATTTCTTTACAAAGCCGTATGCGGTCGCCTCGGCTACGGTGCTTATGGTGCCGGCTTTGAAAACATGCTTCTCGCCGAAGAGCTCCTCGGTGTATCTGTGCGCGTAAAACTGATATTCGCTCGAGAAGTTAAGGTCTATATCGGGGGATTTGTCGCCCTTGAAGCCGAGGAAGGTTTCAAAGGGAATGTCGTGACCGTCGCGAATCATCGGTTTTCCGCATACGGGGCAGTTTTTGGGCGGCATATCGAAACCGGAGCCGTATTCGCCGCTGAGGAAAAACTCACTGTGCTTGCAGTCATTGCACAGGTAATGCGGCGCAAGAGGATTGACCTCGGATATACCCGCGGCAAAAGCGACAAACGACGAGCCGACGGAGCCTCTGGAGCCAACATAGTACCCATGCTCCATTGAGTTGCTCACAAGCTTCTGCGCTATCATATAAAGCACTGCAAAACCATATTTAATAATGGAATTGAGCTCCTTTTCAAGACGCGTGCCGACATATTCGGGCAGAGGCGAGCCGTAAAGATTCTCCATTCTTTCATAGCAGATTTTTTTGAGGGTTTCATCCGAGCCGTCAATATGAGGCGGATAAGTACCCTCGGGTATCGGAATTATCTTCTCGCACTCGTCGGCTATCCTGCCGGGGTTCTCTATAACTATCTCCCTGGCCTTCTCCTCGCCGAGGTATGCAAAATCATCAAGCATCTCCTGCGTGGTCTTGAGGTAAAGGGGAGCCTGCCTGTCGGAATCCGAGAAACCGAGAGTGTTCATGATAATCTCTCTGAAAACAGAGTCCTCTTCGTCCATAAAATGAACGTCGCCTGTAGCGACCACGGGCTTGCCGAGCTCGTCGGCAAGGGCGATAATCTGCCTGTTTATATCCTCCAGCTCTTTCTCACTTTTGAGAGAGCCGTTTTCAATCATAAAGGCGTTGTTGCCGTTTGGCTGTATTTCGAGATAATCGTAAAGGCCGGCGTATTTCACGAGTGTCTCGTGAGGCTTGCCGTCAAAAACGGCGCGGTAAAGCTGACCCGCCTCGCAGGCGGAGCCGATAATAAGCCCCTCTCTGTGCTCAAGCAGCCTGCTCAGGGGGATCCTCGGGTTTCGGTGGAAAAACTCAAGGTTTGAGGCGGTTATAAGCTGATAAAGGTTTTTGAGCCCCGTCTTGTTTTTGGCAAGCAGGATAATATGATAGCTTTTCAGCTTTCTCGGGTCGGGCTTTATTATTCCGTTGATTTCGCTCACCCTGCTTATGCCGCGTGACGAGAGCATCTCCGTAAACTTTGCGAAAATGAGCGCGGTCACGCCTGCGTCTTCGTCCGCTCTGTGATGGTCAAAATTGGGCAGGCCGAGGGTGGCGGCAATGGTGTCAAGCTTGTAATTCTTCTTTTTGGGCTCAACCAGCGCCTGGGAAAGAAGAAGGGTGTCTATGTGTGTGTAATTATAATCTATGCCCGCTCTCGCGCAGGCGGCTTTAAGCGTGTCAGTATCAAAGGTTGCGTTGTGCGCCACAAGGATTGCGTCCGGCGTGCAGAAATCAAAGAATTTCTCCACGGCTTCTTTTTCCTTCGGAGCGCCCTTCACCATTGAGTCGCTTATACCGGTGAGCTGCGTGATTTCTTCGGGTATCGGCATCTCAGGGTCCACAAAGGTACGGAATCTGGATTTTTCAGCCCCTCCCTCATACCTTACGGCGCCGATTTCTATTATCCTGCTAAAGCCTGTGCGAAGCCCCGTGGTTTCAAGGTCAAATATCACGAAAGTGCCGTCGAGCGGCATATCTTTATCGCCGATAACAACGGTAACGGAGTCATCCACATAGTAGCCTTCCATGCCGTAAATAATCTTGATTCCGCTCTTCTTTGCGGCTTTGGCTGCTTCGGGGAAGGCCTGCACAACACCGTGGTCGGTAATGGCAACGGCCTTATGGCCCCACTGCGCGGCTCTCTCAACAAGCTTCGTCGCCGCCGTAACGCCGTCCATCTGTGACATATTGGTGTGCATATGAAGTTCAACGCGTTTTTCTTCGCATTCATCCATTTTGGGGATAACTTCTATGCCTACCACGGAGTTTGCCTTGACGCAGAAGGTCTTGATATAATCATCATACTCCACGTGACCCCTTATAAGTACAGCCTTGCCGTCAAGAGTGTCTTTTGTGAGCTCTGTGCATCTGTCTGAGGTGTCAAATATCTTTACGGTGTATGAATTTGTTTTGTCGGTGATGTTGAATTTGATTATCTTTCGCTTTCCGTCCTTGGTATCTCTGATGTCAAGGCCGAAAACGGTGCCCCACACGGTGACATTGCCGTCATCGATTGAAATACCCGAGAGAGGGACCGGCTTGCTCTTAATCGGATGCCCGTAAAGCACGCGAGAATTTGACAGGGAAATAGGCAGGTCGTCATACTCCCTCTCCGGCTCTTTTCTGCTGCCGGGAGCGCTCTCGCGGGTCTCCACGGAAACGTTGTTTTTCTGCATCTCCACATATTCGGGGGAATCAAAGCTGATGGTCTCTCCGCCCTCAAAATCAACATCAAACTTTGTGCCGAAAAGCGAGGCAATTTCTTTCTCAATAAGCTCGTTTGCTCTGAGCTCATAAAGAAAATCTCTGCCCTTTTTAAGGGTAATTGCAATCCTGTCATCGCCTATTTCGGCAGTCACATCGTCAAGAAAACCGTTTATAAGCGGATTTGACTGCCTGACAAAGGCGATTATGTCCGCAAGGGATTTTTCGCCGAGCTCCGACACGGGAAAGAGAAAAGAAACATCCGCGCTCTCTATGCCCAGGGAGGACGTGATTTCGCTGTTTATACTGTTTCTGCTTTCATAGGTTATATAGTTTTCAGCTTCGGCGCGTGCGGAAAAAACGCGGGTGTCGCTGTTATAGTCAATGCCCGTAACAGCAGCTCCGCGTATAGTTTCCTTCAGCGTGTCGCTGAGATAATCTCCGATATAATAAATCAGTTCTTTAGATGCCATACTTCTCACATACTTTCGATTTCTTTCATCAGTGCTTCAACGGCTTCTCTCTCCGGCACCTTGCGGAGAATCTCCCCTTTTCTGAAGATAAGCGCCTCGCCGTCTCCGCCGGCTATGCCTATATCGGCCTCTCTCGCTTCTCCCGGGCCGTTCACGGCGCAGCCCATAACAGCAACCTTTATATCTTTGCCGCAGCCTTCAAGCCGCTTTTCAACCTCTTTGGCGAGGTCTATGAGCGAAATGCGGGTCCTGCCGCAGGTGGGGCAGGAAACGACGCGCGGGCCCTTTCGAAGGTTCATCGCTTTAAGGATGTCAATGCCGGCGGCAACCTCCCTGACGGGGTCATCGGTCATTGACACCCTGATTGTGTCGCCTATGCCCATATAGAGCAGGGAGCCGATGCCCGCCGCCGATTTTGCGAGGGAAACATCGTGCGTGCCTGCCTCCGTAACGCCGAGATGCAGGGGATAATCGCATTTTTCGGCCGCAAGGCGGTAGGCGTCAATCATTGTGACAACATCGGAGGATTTGATGGAAATCACAATATCCCCGAAATCATATTTTTCGAGCAGAGAGGCGTGAAAGAGCGCGCTTTCAACCAGCGCCTCCGCTGTGGGAGCGCCGTACTTTGCGAGGATGCTCTTTTCAACGGAGCCCGAGTTTACCCCGATTCTTATGGGTATGTTTTTTGCCCTGCAGCTGTCCGCCACGGCTTTAACCCGGTCTTCGCCGCCGATATTGCCGGGGTTTATCCTGATTTTGTCAACCCCCGCGTCGGCACAGGCCAAAGCTATTCTGTAATCAAAATGAATATCGGCCACTATCGGCACACTGACGCTCTGCTTGAGCGTTTCTATCAGCTTCACAGACTCCCGGTCGGGCACCGCCGCGCGTATTATGTCGCAGCCCGCCTTTTCGAGCGCCTTTGCCTGAGCGGCGCTGCCGGCGAAATCGTGCGCGGACACATTGAGCATGGACTGCACGGTAACGGGGCTGCCCCCGCCTATGAGGACCGAGCCTGCCTTAACCTGTCTCGTTTTTCTTCTTTCCATTATCTTATCCTTTTATAAGCTTCCAGATGTCACTGAACGATACAAATGCCATAAGGGCGAGCAGAAGCACCATACCTACGGCGTGCACCCAGCCCTCGAGCTTCTTGGGAACCGGCTTCCTTGTAATCATTTCAAAGAGGATAAACAGCAGCCTTCCGCCGTCAAGGGCGGGCAGAGGAAGCAGGTTGAAAAGCCCGATATTTATGGCGATAAGCGCCAAAAGAACATAGAGGAAGGTGAAATCTGTTTCTTTTACGGATTCCGAGGCGGCGTCGGCAATGTAATTCACGGTGCCGATAGGTCCGCTCAGGTCGCTCACGTGATATTTGCCGGTGACCAGGTCAAACAGCGAAATATAAACGAGCCTCGCGTAAGAGACCGAGGTCTTCAGTGCGTTCGGCACAACGGTCCTGATTGACGGATCCACACCGACGATTATGAAATCGTATTTGATTGTAAGGCGTTCCTCACCGTCAAAATCGGCCATCTCGGTATCAAACTTCACGCCGTTAAGATCAAGCTTTTTGCCGTCTCTTTTTACGGTGAAATCAACCACTCCGTCATCATCGGTTGACATAAAGTATGAAATATCGTAGTCGGAATAAACCCGCCTGCCGTTGATTTTTATTATCTCGTCGCCTTTGGCGAGCCATTCGCTGCTCACGGCGTTTTCGCTGAATGAGTGAATGAACGGTGTGCCTATAAGACTGTTAGAGGTGGCAAGCATAAGCATAACGAGAAGCACGCCCATTATGATGTTCACAATACCGCCGGCGGCAACTATAATGAACCTCTGCCACGCCTTTTTGTTGCAGAAGGCGCCTTCGTCTTCGCTGCTTGAGTCCTCGCCCTCCATAGCGCAGTAGCCGCCCACGGGGAAAAGGCGCAGCGAATACTGCGTGTCTTTCTTTTTAAATTTGAAAAGCGCGGGACCCATACCCATGGCAAATTCATTTACCTTGACTCTGAATAACCTTGCAAAGATAAAATGCCCGAGCTCGTGGAAAAATATCAGCAGACCGAAAAAGAAAATCGCGACAAGGAACGGCCAGATTTTACCGAATACGGTACCTATTGACAAAGTCTGAAAGAAACTCATATTACTCCCTGCCTTTCTTCCCTGACGGCTCTGTCCGTTTCAAGCACATCTTCGAGAGTATATTCGCCCTCGGGCAAGCTCAGACTCAGCGCCTTTTCAACGCTCTCCTGAATATCCCAGAAGCCGGTTTTGCCCGCTCTGAACAGAGCGTTTGCCTTTTCGTTTGCGGCGTTGACGGCTGCCGGGTACAGCCCTCCTTTTGAGAGAGCGGCGCGGCAGATGTCTATGCACCTGAAAGTGCTGTCATCCGGGCGTGTGAAGGTGAGAGCGCCGCACTGAGTAAGGTCGAGCTCCGCTGCGGGGCTTTCAAACCTGTCGGGATAAGTGAGGGCATACTGTATGGGTATGCGCATATCGGGCACTCCGAGCTGAGCTATTACGGAGTTGTCGCTGAACTCCGCGAGTGAATGCACTATGCTCTGCCTGTGCACGAGCACCTCAATCCTGTCGGGGCTCATATCAAAGAGCCAGGCGGCTTCTATAAGCTCAAGCCCCTTGTTCATCATTGTAGCAGAGTCGATGGTTATTTTTGCACCCATCGACCAGTTGGGGTGAGCGAGCGCCTGCTCAAGGGTTATATTTTTAAGCTCCTCGCGGCTCTTGCCGTAAAACGGACCTCCCGAAGCGGTGAGGATGAGCTTTTTTATCTGCTTCCTGTCCGCGCAGCCCTGTATGGACTGGAAAATCGCGGAATGCTCCGAATCAACGGGCAGGACCGGCACGCCTTTTTCACGGGCTGTTTTCATAACAAGAGCCCCTGCCGTCACAAGGCTCTCCTTGTTTGCGAGCGCGAGCACGCTGCCTGCCTCTATGGCGGCAAGCGTGGGCTCAAGGCCCGCGATGCCGACAATGCCGTTGAGCACCGCATCCGCACCTATACGGGCGCATTCAATCACGCCCTCCCGTCCGGAAAGGACTTCGGTGGGCGTGTCGGATACTTTTATTTTAAGCTCAGCCGCTTTTGCCTCATCGGCAAGAGCGGCATATTCAGGCTTGAATTCTCTTATCTGTGCCTCTATGACATCAACATTGGAGTTTGCGGTGAGAGCGGCCACTCTGAAGCCCCTCTTGCGGGCAACATCGAGCGCCTGCACACCTATTGAACCCGTTGAGCCGAGAACACATATGGTTTTAATCATTGGTTTAACCCGTTTCTTTTTATTTTACGCTCAGTTCCGTGATAAGACGGACTATGATATACATTGTGGGCATGGTGAAAAGATAGGAGTCTATTCTGTCCATAGCTCCGCCGTGCTCCGGGAAGAGGGTGCCGTAATCCTTCACGCCGTAGTTTCTCTTGAGTACGGAGGCGGAAAGATCGCCGAACATACCCATAACGCATACCACAGGCACTATTGCGAGCACCATCCACCATTTGATGGTGTCGGTAACAAAGAACCATTTGTTGAATATTGCCCAGGTGGCGATTGAAAACACCGTGGTGCCTATCACTCCGCCTACCGAACCCTCTATAGTCTTTTTGGGGCTGATTCTGGGGGCGAGCTTGTGCTTGCCGAACGCCATACCCGAAAACAGGCAGAAGGTGTCGCACAGCCAGGCGCAGTACATGGCGATAAGTATCACAAACACCTCGCTGGATTTGCTGAAGAGCACCGGATACTTATCCATAAACTGAAATGTGAGCATAAGGCAGGATGCCGAAACGGGAATCGCTGTTGAAGCGAAAAGCCCGATTGCCACATTTTCAAACTTTGTTCTTTCATAGGTTGCGAGCATAAGTATCATCACGGCAAGGATGTAAATCCCGATGATTATGCCGGGGGCAACGGGAATAAACCTGCCGAGATCAAAGCCCAAATAAAGCGGCACGCAGGCGGCAAACACCATATTCACTCTTGTGAGTATTTTGTTTTTACACTGCGATACCCCCATGATTTCGTGCACGCACAGAGCGCTGAAAATCGAAACCACAATGCAAACATAGGCTCCGTATCCATTGCCTACGAGAGCGATAAGCCCTATTGCGAAAACGGCGCAAACAACGCCTACAATAATTCGAACCAACATATCCGTACTTCCTTTATATTCCTCCGAATCTTCTGTTTCTGCGGCAGAAGTCGAGGATTGCTTTGTCTAAATCGTCTGTGGTGAAATCGGGCCACATAACATCCGAATACCAGAACTCGGAGTAGGCTGCCTGCCATATCATGAAATTTGACAGCCGGTATTCTCCGCTCGGTCTGATTATAAGGTCGGGGTCGGGCTGACCGGCGGTGAAAAGATGGGCCGATATATCATCCTGAGTTATGTCGCCGGGCTTGATTGCCCCGTCCTTCACCATTTTTGCAAGCTCTTTGAAGCTGTGCAGTATTTCGTCCCTGCCCCCGTAGTTGATGGCAAGATTCACAGTCATCACCTTTTTGTCCGCTGTGCCTCTTTCGAGCTTTTCCATCCTGTCAACCACATCCGAGGGCAGCCCTTTCTTTTCACCTATGAGGTGAAACTTAAGCCCTCTCTGCTCGTTCTCGTTTTCTCTTTCGTTTGCCTCGTCAAGGTAATCTCTGAATATCTTCATAATCGCCCTGACTTCTTTGGGCGGTCTCTTCCAATTTTCGGTGGAGAAGGCGTAGAAGGTCATATACTCTATGCCGAGGTCCGCCGCGTAATTGCAGATTGTGCGGAAGGTGTTTGCCCCCGCTCTGTGACCCTCGGAGCGCTCAAGCCCCCTGCTGCGGGCCCATCTGCCGTTGCCGTCCATAATAACACCTATGTGGCGCGGCAGGATAATTTTGCTTTTTTGTTCTTCAGTCATAATATCTCCGATAAAAAAGCCCGCTTGAACGCAAATTCAAGCGGGCGGTACTGCGTCAGATGGACATTATTTCCTTCTCTTTTTCTTCCGCAAGCTTGTCAATGTTTTTGATGGCCTTGTCGGTATAATCCTGGATTTCCTTTTCGGCGTCCTTGAGGTCATCCTCGGTGATTTCGGATGCCTTCTCCATCTTCTTCGCCTTTTCGATTGCGTCTCTTCTTATGGAGCGTACGGCAACTCTCGATGCCTCTGCCATATTGCGCACATCCTTGCTCAGCTCCTTGCGGCGCTCCTCTGTGAGCGCGGGGAAAACGAGGCGGATGGTGGTGCCGTCATTCTGGGGGTTGATGCCTATGTCGGAGGCAAGTATGGCCTTTTCAATGGTGCCGATAGTGGATTTATCCCAGGGCTGAATGTTGAGAATTCTGGCCTCTGCCACCGAAACAGCAGCCATCTGATTGATGGGCGTGGGAGTGCCGTAATAGTCAACTCTGATTTTGTCAAGCACAGCGGCATTTGCTCTGCCCGCTCTGAGCTGCGCGTATTCGGATGTGAGCTTTGCCTGGGTCTTTTCCATTTTCTCTTTTGTGGTTGCAAATAAAGTCTCCATATTTATCCTCCTTTTATTCTGCCAGAGTGCCGATTTTTTCGCCCTCAACAGCTCTTATGATATTATCGAAATCGTTGAGGTTGAAAACGATGATTTTCATATTGTTTTCACGGCAGAGCGAAAACGCGGCCGTGTCCATTACCTTGAGATTCTTTTCAACAGCTTCATCGAGGGTCAGGCGGTCATATTTGACCGCGTCGGGATTCTTGCCGGGGTCCTTGTTATAAACACCGTCAACATTGGTGCCCTTGAGAATAATATCCGCCCCGGTCTCAATGGCTCTGAGAGCCGCGCCGCTGTCGGTTGAAAACAGAGGGTTGCCCGTGCCCGCGCCGTAAATGCAGACCTTGCCTTCGCTCAGGTATCTGACAGCTCTGTCTTTCATATAATACTCCGCGAAGGGCTCGAGATTGACCGCGGTGAGCACTCTAGTGTCAACACCCATCTGAATGAGCGTATCCTGGAGCATAATGGAATTCATAACCGTAGCAAGCATACCCATATGGTCCGCCTTGGTCCTGTCCATTTCTCCGCTGCTTCTTCCGCGCCAGAAGTTGCCTCCGCCGACAACAATGCCGACCTGCACGCCCGCGTCGTGAAGAGTTTTTATGCGCTCACAAACGCTCTTGACCACTGCGTAATCATAGCCGGTGCCTTTAGCGCCCGCGAGCACTTCGCCGCTGAGCTTGAGCAGAACTCTCCTGTAAACCGGATTCATGATAAACAACCCCCGTTCGGAATCTTTGTATTTAGTATTTTATATTATTTTAAATACGGTGTAAAGTGCTTTTTAAAAACAGATAAAAAAATTTACATATTTGCCCTGAGAGGAAAAAGCCCTTTCCTACCGTGCCCGCACGGCACACGGGCAAAATAATTTCTTGATAACACGGCGACAATGGTTTATAATAATGCGGAGAAATAATATCTTTTTCCGAAGGAGGAATACGCCTTGGAAAATCTTATAAAGCGAAACACGCCTGAGATTGCGGATATGTTTGTTTTGCGCGAGTGCGAAGCGCCGCAGGGCAGAAACACCTATGAGGTTTTTTGCGAAAACGGCAAAATAGTCATCTGCGGCGACTGCAAGATAAGCATGGCAATGGGCTATTACGCCTATCTTAAGAAATACTGCAGAGTGAACCTTTCCCACTGCGGAAACCGTGAAATAAACGTGACCTCTGCTCCTCTGTTTGAGGGCAGACTCACAAAGGTTATACCGCAAAAGCGCAGAGTTTATCTCAACTACTGCACCCTCGGATATTCCGCCGCCTTCTGGCAGTGGGAGGACTGGGAGAGAGAAATAGATTTTATGGCGATGAACGGCATAAATATGCCTCTGAGCGTTGTGGGCAGCGAAGCCGTGTGGTACTACACGATGAGAGATTTCACCTACAGCGAAAAAGGCGCGCTCTCATATCTGAGCGGCCCCGCCTTCTGGCCCTGGCAGCTTATGACGAATATTGACAGCTATTTCAGCCTTTCCGATGTGAAATATATCGAGAGCCGCGCAATGCTCGGCAGGCAGATTATTGACAGGGAAATTGAGCTCGGTATGACACCGATTCAGCAGGGTTTCTCCGGCATGGTGCCCAAGACCCTTTCC
>JAEELT010000001.1 GCA_016282855.1 Clostridiaceae bacterium
ATGGAGATGAAATCCGATTCCAAAGCAATTGAATACAGGAAGTATGATGCGCGTTTTGAGTCGGAAGTGCTTGAGATTTTTACTGCATCGTTTGTAAATTATCCGCTGTTTTACGGCATTTTCAAAGACGGCTTCAAGGACGAAAAAAGGTTCCTTGAATTCTACAGGTGCCTGATGAAAGTGATTTTCAGAGCGACAATCCGTCAATACGGATGCTATATCGGATTTAAGGGAGATAAAATTGTCAGCCTTGTAATCATTGAGTCGCCGGATGACAAGCCCGTTGGCGTATGGGATAACACGGTATGCGGAATGATGAATGTCATTTTAAAGCTGGGTCTTAAAAAAACTTTCGGTTTTATGGATCTCTCAGATCAGACGGAGCGCGTTGTCAGAGGCATAACAGAGCCGCACTGGCATCTGTATTTTCTGTCGGTTGACCCTGAGCATCAAGGCGATGGCATAGGCTCACACGCGATTAAATCATTTATTATTCCCCTGGTTAAAGAGAACGGCGGCAAGCTGATTACCGTTACCACAAACGCCTCGGGTAATGTGAATTTCTATCTTAACAGCGGGTTCTCGCTTGTTGAGGAAGAAACGCTTGAATATTGCGGAAAACCGGTGAGCAACTGGACCTTCAGAATGGATTTATAAGATAATAAATTTCGTTTAGCGGGATTGACTGCGAAGAAAAGATTTAAATCAACATTTGTAAAAAACGGAAAGTGAGCATTATGAATTTGAATTTAATACCCGCGCAGGCAAAAAATACTGGCAACTATTTCTGCACCTGGGATTCACAGTGTGACCATATAAACACTTGGAAAGATTGTCCCAATGACTTCACCTCCCGCGACGCTATGTGCGAAGAGTTTCTGTTTGGCGAAAGCGGACTTCTAAATAGTTTCGACGGTGTCAGAAAAGACCTTATTGTTGTGCTTGATGACGGATGGGATGTTCCTTACGGCGCAAAAGACACCCGTGTTTTCGGCTCACTTGTAGCTGACCCGGAGCGTTTCCCCTCTTTAAGCCGTATGACACCCGCAGGACGGCTTAAAGCGCTGTCGCAGCGCATAAAATCGCTGGGCTACAAAGGTCTCGGCCTTTGGGTGCCGTCACAGTCACAGTTAATGACAGACAGCAAAGAAATCTCTCGCACTCCCGAAGAGGAACGTCACTTTTGGGAAGAACGGGCAAAGTGGTGCTATGAAGCAGACATTACTTATCTTAAAGTTGACTGGGGTGCGCACCATCATGACGCCGGTTACCGCGCAATGATGACGGAGTGTGTGCGAAAATTTTCACCGGATACAGCAATAGAACACGCTTTTGCCGGTTACCCGCTGTTTGAAACGGACGGGTATGAAATCACACGGGAAAAAACGGATTATCTTAAAAATGTTTTGCCTGCAAGCGATTATCTAAGGACCTACGATGTGGTTCACGAGCTTAAATACGCCTCGACCGTCAACCGCGTTTCAATCTGTCTCAAAGCGGCAAAGGGCTGCGACTGCGAAACTGTTCTGAATATTGAAGATACCGCTCTCATCGGTGCGGCGCTAGGCTGCTCAATCGGTGTTATGCGTCACGAGCTTGAAAAGAAACGCAAATATCTTCCTCTCCCACCGAGACAGGTGTCAGAATCAGTCTGCGCTCTGCGCTGGCAGAGAATAGCACCTCCTTTTTCCGCCGGCAGCACTGAGCTTCATATTTCCGCTGAACGATTAAAAGATGTCTGGCGCTGCCCGAAGCGTAAGCCGGGTTACTGGCCAGATGTGACCGAGGGTGACTATTATGTGACCGCACCCGCGGCGGTTTCCAGAAATATGCCTCTGCCGAAGGTTACATCAAAGGGCGAAAAGCCGTATGTGCTCTGCTCCGTTAACCCCGAAAACGGAGCGCTCTGTGTTGCAGTTACGCCACGCACTTTCGTTGAAGGCATCGATATAACCCCTCTTGCCGATATCAGAGTCAAAGGCGGATTGCCGGACAAACCGATCGGAATTTTCGGCAGGTTCGAATCTCTTTGCATAGAATTTGAAGAAGATGCGCAGGGCAAAAAAGTTTTTGCGCAGAACATGCTTTCAGACACAGCGCAGGATATTACTTCGCTTGTTACCCTCTCCGGCAAGTGTCTTACCATCCCAGGCAGAGTTATGCTGAGCGTCGGCTCGCCCGAAGAGCCCGAAAAAGGAATCCCTGCAGTCGTAATAAAACTGTTTAATAAGAATTGAGCTTTTATGAAATCGGTAAACATCATGAACTTCGCGCGGCGATTACCACAGCGTCAATCTTTGCCGGAGATTTTCTCAGCAAAAGGCGCAAAAAGAAGCTGAAAGCCGCCAATATCCTACCTGTAAAAAAAGCTCAAACAAAATAAGCAAATTATCCGTGCTTTTTATTACGGGAAAAATTAAAATAAAAGCAAAAACATATTGACACAGTGTCAGAATAGTTGTATAATGCAATTGCTGACACGGTGTCAATTTTGTTTTTGAGGTGATATTTATGCCCAGAGGTTCGGCGGAATTAACCAACGCCCGCAGAGAAGAAATCATCAGCGCCTGCAAAGAACTTTATAAAACAATGAGTTTCAAGGATATCACGATTAAAGAAATTGCGAACTATACCTCCTTTACCCGCCCTTCGATTTATAACTACTTTGAAACAAAGGAAGAGATTTTTCTTGCCATTCTTCAAAAGGAATATGAGCTGTGGGTGAAAGAGATTGAAAATGTTATAGGTGAAAATGAAACGATGACCAAAGAACAGCTTGCCGAAGTGCTCGCCTCCTCCCTAGAAAACAGGGCGCTTCTCTTAAAGCTGATGAGTATGAACCACTATGATATGGAAGCAAACAGCCGCATGGAAAAACTGGTTGAGTTTAAAAAGGCATACGGCGCTTCGCTGACCGTTGTTGAAAAGCTGATTGGGAAATTCCGGATAGAAGCCGACAGTGCTGCCTTTATCTATAATTTCTTCCCGTTCATTTACGGAATTTATCCCTATGCCGTAGTAACCGAAAAACAGCAGGAAGCAATGAAACAGGCGGGAATTGAATACCGGTACCATACCATTTATGAGCTTGCATACGGTTGCGCGTTAAAGTTACTTGAAGTATGAAGGGCAGATTACTTTACAGTGACAAAAACAAAAATCTATGAAAAAACCGGAGGATAAAAAATGAAAACAAAAATTACAGCGCTTTTTACTATTGTAATACTTGTACTTTCACTTGCTGCCTGCGGCGCAAATACAGACACACAGACCCCTCAGGAGCAGCCCGATACATCCGCGGTACAGAATAAGCCGGATGAAACAACCGGCACCGCCGCGCAGCCCGTAACAAAAGCGGGCAAAACCCTTGTTGTATTTTTCTCCGCAACCGGCACAACAAAGGGCGTTGCCGAAAAAATAGCGAAAGTCACAAACGCCGATATTTATGAAATCAAGGCGGCGCAGACTTATACGGATGCCGACCTCAACTGGCACGACAGCTCCAGTCGCACAACAAAAGAGCAGAATGATAAATCCGTCCGTCCCGAAATAGCAAGTGAAAAGCTTTCACTTGACGGTTATACAACCATATTCATCGGTTATCCAATCTGGTGGGGCGAAGAGCCTCGCATTATGGATACCTTCGCGGAAAGCTATGATTTTGATGGTATTACAATGATTCCTTTCTGCACTTCGGGCGGCAGCGGAATCGGCAGAAGCGGCAAAAATCTTGAGGAAAACGCGGTCAGCGGCACCTGGCTTGACGGCGAGCGTCTGAGCGCCGGCGTTTCAGAAGCCGAGATTCAGACATGGATTGATTCATTACAATAACTGACGGAGATAAAAATGCCGGTCAAACGTAAAAATATGATAAAGCGTATCGTTGACACCGGACTGACCGTGATTCTGCTTTGCCTTATGGCATATCAGGTGACGGGAGAAGCGCTTCACGAATGGCTCGGTATAGGTATGACGCTGCTTGTCATATTACACCAGGTACTTAATATCAGATGGTACGGCGCTTTATTCAATGGTAAGTATCACGCCCTTCGCGTAGCGCAGACAGCGGTGAATCTGCTTTTGCTCCTGTCATTTGCGCTGACGGCCTTCTGCGGTATGGCTATGAGCAGCAAAGCGGTGCCGTTTCTTTACGGCATTGCTCCCGTATCCTTCGCAAGGCAGACTCATCTTTCGCTCTCTCACTGGTCGTTTGTGCTGATGGGACTTCACCTCGGCATTCACCTTACGGTTATGGTGTCAAAGATGCCGGGTAAAACGCGCAAAGCGATGACGGCGTTATTCTGCGCCGCGGCTGCAGCGGGACTCTTCTTCTTCCTTAAAAACAGAATATACAACTATCTGTTTTTCAGGGTGCCTTTCGCGTTACTAGATTATGAAAAACCCCCGGTAATCGTATTCATTGAAAATATACTGATGCTTCTGCTTTTTACCTTTGCGGGGCTGATGCTTGCGCGCCTCTGTAAAAAGGGCAAAAAGGCAAAAAGCGACATCACAAAGCAATAACAAAAAGGAGAAATCAAAATGAGCAAAAAACTGGTAGCATACTTTTCTGCAAGCGGTAAAACCGCATCAAAAGCAAAGGCGCTCGCCGAAGCGGCAGGCGCGGATTTATATGAAATCAAGCCGGGAAAGGCATACACAAAATCTGACCTCAACTGGATGAACCCGCTCTCACGCAGCAGCAAGGAAATGAAAAACAGCATTAAGCCTGCCCTTGCAGATAAAGACGCGAAAATTGAAAACTATGATGTTATATTTGTCGGATTCCCGATCTGGTGGTATGTTGCGCCGACGATAATAAACAGTTTTCTTGAAGCATACGATTTCAGCGGCAAAAAGATTGTTCTTTTCGCGACGTCAGGCGGAAGCGGCTTCGGCAAGGCAGCGCAGAATTTACAGCCAAGTGCGCCGAATGCAAAGATTGTTGAGGGCAAAATCTTAAACGGCTCAGTTTCAGCAGCAGAATTAAAAGCATTTGCAAATGCGTTTTAAAAGATTTACTTAAAGAAAAAAGAGGATAAATATGAGCAAAAAAATAACACAGACTGCCGGCAGAGATCAGCTTGGCAATTTTGCACCGATATTCGCTCATCTGAATGATGATGTGCTTTTCGGTGAGGTTTGGAACGAGCCTGTTCTTGACACAAAAACAAAGTGTATGATAACCGTTGTTTCTCTTATGGCAAGCGGTATAACTGACAGTTCACTTAAATATCATCTTGAAAACGCAAAAAAACACGGCGTTACAAAAGAGGAAATTGTAGCGATTATCACACACTGTACCATGTATACCGGATGGCCCAAGGGCTGGGCTGTATTCCGCCTCGCAAAGGAAATATGGGCGGATGGACAATCTGCTTCGACTGAAAAAGACAGGTTTCAAAGCAAAATTATGTTCCCTGTAGGCGAAGAAAACCCATACGGTGAGTTTTTCAGCGGAAAAAGCTACCTCGCCCCGGTTTCAACCGAACAGATTCCCGTTTACAATGTTACCTTTGAACCGGGTTGCCGCAATAACTGGCATATTCACCACGCAAAAAGCGGCGGCGGTCAGATGCTTATCTGCGTAGGTGGCAGAGGATTTTTTCAGGAGTGGGGAAAAGCTCCCGTTGAAATGACAGAAGGAACCGTAATCAACATTCATGCAGAGGTTAAGCATTGGCACGGCGCGGCTGAGAATTCGTGGTTTGCTCATCTCGCTTTTGAAATACCCGGCGATGAAACAGTCAACGAATGGCTTGAGCCCGTAAGTGACAGTGAATACAACGCTCTTGTTTAATGCTTTAAAATACAGCTTAGCAAACATTACAGAAAAGCCGCAAACAGAATGTGCGGCTTGATTTATGTAAATATAAAAGAAGAACACCAAATAATATTATTTAATACTTAATAAGTTATTAATATCTCAGTAATTATATGCTATAATCATTGTATATTTAGGTATAGTTTTATTTTAAAAATAGTTTTCGGAGATGATTTTCAATGAAGCTTAAATCCTTAATTAGCGCTATTCTGATTTTTGCGCTTATGTTTACGCTTGCATCGCCGGTATTTGCCGCAGCGCCTGCGTCGGAATCACCGCAGGAAGAAACTTCTGATATTCTTAATGATTTTGTGTCGTTTTTTCAGAAAACATTCTATAAAATCAAATCATTCTTTGACAGCATAAGATACTTCTTTGAAGTCAAAGAAGAAGGTGTTGAGAACACAATGAACAAAAACGCAATTCATATGCTCAAGTCCGTTACGGATACTATCGGCGACAGTTTTATTATAACTACCGAAGACGAAAAAGTCATAGTAGTTGACGGCGGATTTAAAAACGAAACGGATTACTTTATACAGTATCTTAAAGCGGTGACCGGGCAGAAAAAGCCCGTAATTGACGCGTGGTTCCTTTCTCACCCTCACACCGACCATGTAGAGCTTTTCAATGAAGTTGCTGAAAACCGTACAAATCAGGTCACATTCAACAAGGTTCTTCTTAATTACCCGCCTGTTGAGCTCTATGAGTCACGCTCTCAGGAAGAAGGCGCTCAGATGGCAGGCGAATTCTGCCGTATAAGCAAGGCGTTTCCCGAAAAAGTGCAGATACTCAACACCGGAGATATATTCAATATCGGCGCTGCAAAAATCACCGTTCTTTACACATGTGACACATCTTTTATTGATGTCAATGAGCACTCGGTAATATTCCGCATGGATCTCGGCGGTAAAAGCACCATGTTCACAGGAGACGCGCAGGTAAACGCAGGCAACAAAACAATTGAGATGTGGGCTGAAAGCGGCCTGCTTGACTGCGATATCTGCAAAATGGCTCACCACGGTCAGGACGGAGTTGACCGCAATTTCTATGAGGCGGTTTCACCGGAAATATGTCTGTGGCCTACCCCCTCATGGGTATGGGACAACAGGAACGGCAACCTTAAAACGCTCGAAGTTCGCGAGTGGATTCAGGAAATCGGCGTAAAAGAGAACTACGTCGCGAAAGACGGTTCCAAAGTGCTGTATTTAAACTGAAAGCAATCCGGTTTTGCTGATTATTCACGGCGGAGAAGATATGATATGCCCCGTAAGCGCGGCGCGTCAGTGGTTTGATAATCTCTGCGCACCGAAAAAAAGATTTTGAGGTTATAAAAGATGCCTCTCATATGGTAAACTTTGAACAGCCTGACAAATGGAACAGGCTTCTTGAAAGCGTTCTGCCGGAAAACAATAAATAAGAACTCCCGCCCCATAGGTTTTACCTTTGAGGCGGGTTTCCGTTTAAATAATTACATTTGGAAATTCTTTATATACGAATCTATGCAAGACTGAACGATCTCTTCGGCCACTGCACGGGGCTCAACCTCTGTTACAGTAGTATCCGTCTTATGCTCAAGCGATTTATAAACTTCAAAGAAATGCTTTATTTCTTCAAATCTGTGGGGAGGAAGCTTATCAATATCGTGATAAAAGCTGTAATTGGGGTCGTTGACAGGTACGGCAATTATTTTTTCGTCCCTCGCTCCCCCGTCTTCCATAATAAGCACGCCTATGGGAACGCATTCAACTATCGTCATCGGGCGTATGATTTCGCTGCAAAGCACAAGCACGTCAAGCGGGTCTCCGTCTGCGGCATAAGTGCGGGGAATGAAGCCGTAATTCGCGGGGTAATGAGTTGAAGTAAACAAAACTCTGTCAAGCTTGAGCATGCCGGTTTCTTTGTCAAGCTCATACTTGTTCTTACCGCCCTTGGAAATTTCTATAACAGCGTAAAACCTGTCTTTTTTAATCCTTTTTGGAGAAATATCATGCCATATATTCATTATTAAGCACCTCTGAATTTTTTATCTGACTGCCGGCACATTGATTTCAAGGTCGGTCAGGGGGAAGGAACAGCAGGGATGAATGCAACCGAAATCCTTATCCGCAAGCCTTCTGTAATCAATCTGTTTCGGTATATATACTTCACCGGATATTAAATGCGAATGGCAGAATCCGCACTCACCGCTTCTGCAGCGTGAGGGAACGGCAATGCCGTTTTTTTCAAGAATCTGCATAACCGAGTCGCAGGAATTTCCGGTAACAGTTCTGGTTTCGTCCTGTATGGTAACGGTAATCTTAACCTCTTCGGGTACATCGGAGGGATAATCTGCCTGCGAAGAAGGATTATGCAATTCGCCGAACATTTCCCTGCGTATGAATTTTCTTTCTATGCCGAGTTTGTCTGTTTCTTTTTCAAGAAATTCATACATCTGCTGAGGTCCGCAGATAAACACAGAATAATCCCCGTTATCGGGAGCATATTTTTTAATCAGATCCGCGGTGATAAATCCTTTTTCGGCTCCCGCAGGCATTTCTTCCTCAGCGGTGTCACTGAGCACATGAACTACCTTGATTTTGCCGCACTTCTTCTCAAGAGCCTCAAGCTCGTCCTTAAACAGAATATTAGCGGGATCTCTGCTGCCGTAAAGAAGGACAAGATTGAAATCCTCATCTCCGTCACAAACCGCGTTTGCCATTGAAACAAACGGAGTGATGCCGCTGCCGCCGGCAAGGCAGATAACCGTGCCCGCATCTCTGAGCGGCTGATATTCAAAATTACCCGAAGGCGCGGAAACCTCTACGCAGGTGCCGACAGCCCAATTTGAGAGTATATGGTTTGACATAAGTCCGCCGTCAACGCGTTTAACGGTCAGCTCATAAAATCCCTCAAGCGAGTTTTTCGGCGATGAAGAAATGGAATACGCTCTGCTCAGCGGTATTGAACCGACATTTTCAAATACTGTAAGGTATTTGCCGGCGCCGAAATAAGCAAGCTTTTCGGTGCCCTTTTCAGTATCGGGCACAAGCCTGAAGCTTTTGCAGTCAGCGCTTCTTTCAATTATTTCGGCAACTTTAAGATATTGCCTTACGGGATGCAAAGCAGCAGCGAGAGCCCTGGCGCTGTCAGTGCCCTCAGGAACCTCGGGCGAACCGCTTTTGAATCTGGATTGCCTGTTTCCGAGCATAGGAAGAAACTTACGGGCGCTTAATGATTTAATCGGGCTTGCCATATTATTTTCCCTCCCTGAATGCTTTAATTGTGAGTTTTGCGGCTTTTTCGCCTGTGTAGTATGCGCAGCCGTATCCGTCTCCGCGCTCCTGAGAAGCTCCGCAGAAAAGGAAATTATCAAACGGCTGATCCTGCATATACTGAATGGTTCTGGGTATCAGGCTGTCCCATTTCTCAAGCATATATCCGTAAGGTGTACCCATAGGCGTGTTCAGATATCTTGAAAATGTCGGCGGAAGAGCAATTTCAATCTCTTCTATATAGGGCCTGATTGAAATATTGAGCGCTTTCTCGCATGTATCAATAAGGAATCCGGCAACTTTTGTTTTGAGCTTTTTATAATCCTGCGGCTTTACATCCTTGAGAGGATCGCCGAAAGTCATTGTTGTAAGGAAAAGCTGAGAAGTTCCCGGAGGTGTACAGTCCGGAATAACTTCATTAAGGCAGTTGATAATGCAGAAGCCGCTGTAGAAATCGCCGCACGCTTCATACTGCTTGTCAGAATCCGAATCCGGAGCGATAAAGATTGAATAATCCTTAATGCCGAGCTCCTCTTTGGTTTTATTCATGCCGAGATAAACTGTTGTAAGCGAAACGGCGGTTTTCCTGGCGTTGGTCATCCTGATTTGCTTCTCCGGTATATCATCTTTGCCAAACAAGTCGCTCAAGACGAATTTCGGGGATGCGTTGCAGATAAATCTGTCTGCGAATACTTCTTTGTTACCGTTCACTTTTACGCCGGCAGGACGTCCGTCTTTCATAATAACCGATGTTACCTCAGAATTATACCAGATGTCTCCACCGTTATCACGGATTGACTTATCAATTGCAAGGCTCATTTCGTGGCTTCTGTTGCGGGGCATTGAAGCGCCGTTTTTGATATATCCATTCAGAACGGCAAGATAATACTGAAAATCGAACTGAGATGCGGGGCTGCCCATATAGCACCAGTAAGTGTTGAATATATCCTGCGCCTTTTTGGGCATACCGAGTGTGTCAAGGCCCTCTTTGATAGTGTGAGATGTGAGGCGCATAAAATCGGGCATATACTTGAGAGCCTTGAATATGCCTCCCATATTGTCACCCTCACCCATACATTCAAAAGCCTTTGTCATTTCTTCCGAAAGCTCAAAAGCTTTCATGCAGCTGTCATAAGAGCCGGGAACAATCTCATCAAGCTTACGGCTGAACGCTTCAAAACCGACGGGCATTCTGGCGTCAACAGAAACACGCACTCCGTCTTCGTTTATAAAGCTGTCTTTGTCGCCTTCCTTCGCCGGAACAACAAGCCGGAAAGTGGAGTTATGCTTTACCCAGTTAACTTTTGCTTCCATATTGCCAAACTGAATATCAAGAGGACCGGGGCTTTCGGGTGTACCTATACCGCAAAGCTCGTGAAGCGACGGCTCAAATTCAAATCTGCCTCTTACAAAAGAAGAGGCTGAGCCGCCGGGAATGTTGTGCCTTTCAAGCAAGAGCGTTGAAAGCCCGGCTTTTGAGCAGGTGGCAGCCGCTGCAAGACCGCCGTTGCCGGCACCTATGACAATCACATCATATTTCTTCATTAACAGTTATTCCTCCTTTGATATTTCATTTTCAGCGTTAATCTGTTTTCTTTTTTTAACTTTATTCATAACAACGCTTGCCGCTATCGCAAACAAAAGAGCCGGCAGAGCATAAAGATATGAAAGAGGGTTTGATAAATCACCTTTTGATCCGACAACAGTCCAGAGAATATTCAGAATGAGCATGCCGAGATTTGCGGCGGCAAAATATTTGCCGAAGGGAATATCCATTGCTCCGAAAATAAGGCTGCTCAGATCAGAAGGCATAAAGCCGCCGGCCTTGAAAACAAAAACAAGTGAAAAGCTGTTAGCGTCAGCAAAATCATCTATCTTTTTAACTGCTTTGAACCTGGATGAAAGGGTTTCAATCATTGATTTGCCTGTGAATCTGCCCAGATAATACGGCAAAATCAAGCTGAGGGCTGTTGCAACGGCATTTACTGCAACCGCCACAAAAAAATTATCAAATACTATTCCCGAGAGTACAAAGAGCACCGCAGGGGGAAATATCAGGGCAAAAGATTTCACTATGCTGAACCCTGTCAGAATCAAAGCAATGGTAAAAGCTCCTCCGGTCAGATATTCGGCAAGTGTATCGGCGGTTTTGACCGAAATATGATTCTTTGACATAAAAACAATACACACGGTAAGCATTGCAGCCATAAACAGAAATGAAAGAATCTGAAGAATTCTGACCAGTTTACCGTATTTCTTTTCATTTGAGGCAATGTTTTTTTCCACTCTGAAATCACCTGCCTTCATTTTTTTATTATAAATTAGTTTTTGCCGTATTGTCAACCGATAATAAACCAAATGTTATAAAAAAGCCCGCAGAAAACTGCGGGCAGATTTTTATATTTTAAGGATTCCGAAGGACTGAAGAATACCGGAAACAAGAATTGCGAAAATAAAAATCGGCGCAATCCATTTTACCATTACCGAGTAAAAGCCTTTTGACCTGAAATCACCGTTGATTTCAACCTCTTCTATTATTGATTTGGGTTTAATGATAAATCCGACCATAAAGCAGGTAAGCATACCTACAAGAGGCAGGAAAACATTATTTGAGATAAAATCAAGAAAATCGAGTATGCTGAAGCCGATTATTGAAACATTGCTCCAGATTCCGAAGCCGAGTGAACAAACAACTCCGAGGGCAACACCGTAAACGGCTACAATAAGTGTAGCGCTTGTGCGTTTAAGACCCATATTATCTATAAGGCCGGAAACTATCGCTTCCAAAATGGAAATAGAGCTTGTAAGAGCAGCAAAAAGAACAAGGAAAAAGAACAGCGGCCCGATTATTTTACCGGCAGGCATTTCATTAAACACTTTGGGAAGAGTGACAAACATAAGAGAAGGCCCGGTGCTCAGAGCGGATTTGTCTCCACCGGAAAACTCAAATACTGCAGGTATAATCATAAGCCCTGCAAGGAATGCTATTGCCGTGTCAAAAAGCTCGATTTTATGTGTTGCCCCGGTAATGCTCTCATCCTTTGAAAGATATGAGCCGTAAGTAATCATAATGCCCATTGCAAGTGACATGGAATAAAACAGCTGACCGAGAGCGGCAAGGAAAGTTTTGAAACTGAGCTCTTTGAAATTGGGTAAAAGATAATACTTTATTCCGGGCAGTGAGCCGGGTCTCGTAACCACATAAACAGACAGACCGACAGTGATAATAAGAAGAGCCGGCATAAGGATTCTGCTCAGCTTTTCAATACCGTTGTTTATACCGAAAATAACCACAAGAACTGTCGCTGCAATAAAAACAGCAAACCAGAGGAGCGGCTCGCCGGTTGATGAAACATAAGCGGAAAAATAAGAATCCGAAGCTGTGGCCGTGCTCTCGGCAAATGAAGCAAAAGTATATTTTGTTACCCAGCCGCCGATGAGGCAATAATACGGAAAAATAAGAACGGGCACAAATGTCGCCAGTTTTCCGAGCCAGCCCCATTTTTTGCTGAGCTTTCCGAATGCCGCGAGCGGACTTAACTGAGTTTTTCTGCCGATTGATATTTCAGTTATCATCAGCACAGTGCCGAATGTGAGAGCAAGAATAATGTATACAAAAAGGAATGCCCCTCCCCCGTATTTTGCGGCAAGATAAGGGAACCTCCAAAGATTGCCCAAACCGACAGCAGAACCGGCTGCAGCAAGAATAAAGCCGAGTTTGCCGGTAAATGTGTTTCTTTTTTCCATAGTGACAACATCTCCGTGAGTATTAGTAAATATTATCGACTATTATATCACAAAGAAAAACATTGTCAATTTTAATATAGTTTTATTATAAACATTAGATTGACAAACAATGTGATTTTTCATACAATACACTTATAAACGACTATGGAGGAATTCAGATGCTTTACAAGAAAAACTCCGCTAATGAGCTGTCGGACGAATTATTCAGAAATCCTACTTCAGAATACAGAAGCACTCCGTTCTGGGCCTGGAATAACGAGCTTGAAATCGAAGAACTCAAGCGACAGATAGAAATATTCAAAGAGATGGGATTCGGCGGATTCCATATGCATGTGAGAACCGGACTTACCACTCCCTATCTCAGCGATGAATTTATGGAGCTGATTAAAGGATGCACCGAAAAGGCCAAAGATGAAAAAATGCTCGCGTGGCTCTATGACGAGGACAGATGGCCATCCGGTGCCGCGGGAGGGCTTGTAACCAAAGATGAAAAATACAGACAGAGATGTCTTATTTTCAGCAGTGCTCCTCAGCCCGAAGAAACAGACGGAAAATCTGAGCTGAGCGTAAAGGGCAAAAACGCCCTTCTGAGATGCTATGATATTTCGCTGGATGATGAAGGTAATCTTCTGTCTTACAGGCAAATCGGCAAAGACGAAGAGGCAAAAGGCAAAAAATGGTATGCTTATTTGTCTGTAAATGCCGGCTCAACCTGGTTCAATAACAAGACTTATGCCAATACCCTTGACAAGGCAGCAATAGAGAGATTTATTGAAGTGACTCATGAAAGATACAAGCAGTCTGTAGGCGACGAGTTTGACGCAACAGTTCCTGCTGTCTTTACAGATGAGCCTCAGTTTACACGAAAGGAAAACTTCAAAAACCCGTTTGACTGCGATAAGGCTGAAATGCCCTGGACAGATGACTTTCCCGACACATTTAAAGAAGCTTACGGATTTGACATCTTTGATTATCTTCCCGAATTATTCTGGGAGAAACAGGATAACGGCATATCAAAAGCGAGATACCTGTATCACGATCACATCTGCGAAAGATTTACCGAAGCCTTTTCCGACACAATAGGCAAATGGTGCGATAAAAACAGGATATCACTTACCGGACATATGATGGAGGAGCCGTCTCTGCGCTCACAGACAAGAGCAGTCGGTGAAGCAATGAGGGCTTACAGAAGTTTCGGTATTCCGGGCATCGATATGCTTTGCGCAAATTTTGAATTCACTACCGCCAAGCAGGCCCAGTCCGCCGTTAATCAGTTTGGCAAAGAAGCAATGCTTTCCGAGCTTTACGGCGTAACCGGCTGGGACTATGATTTCAGAGGATACAAGCTGCACGGCGACTGGCAGGCTTGCCTCGGCGTAACAGTAAGAGTCCCCCATCTCTCCTGGGTATCAATGGAGGGAGAAGCAAAGAGAGATTACCCTGCTTCAATCAGCTATCAAAGCCCGTGGTGGAAGGAATATTCATACCTTGAGGATCATTTTGCAAGAGTAAACACGCTTATGACCAGGGGCAGACCGGTTGTGAAAGTAGGCGTAATTCACCCGATTGAGAGCTACTGGATTCACTTCGGCCCGGAAAGCAAAACGAAGAAGATTCGTGACAGAATGGACAGCGACTTTTTCAGCATCACCGACTGGCTTCTTAAGGGCAGTATAGATTTTGATTTTATAAGCGAATCACAGATTCCTTCTGTTTGCAGCATAAAAGACGGCAGATTCTGTATGGGTCAGATGAGCTACAGTGCTGTTCTTGTGCCCAACTGCGAGAGCCTCAGAAGCACCACAATTACCGCTCTTGAAAAATTCTGTAAAGCGGGAGGAAAAATTATATTCGCAGGCGACGCTCCTGCCATTTGCGACTGTGAATATTCCGACAAATGTGCCCCGCTTTTTAAAGATTCCGTAAAAGTTGCTTACACGAGAGAAGCTGTGCTAAGCGCTCTTGATGAATTCAGAATTATAAGAATCACTGAAAGCGGTGAGCTGACGGACGGTTTCATTTACAGGCTCAAAGAAGATAACGGTTCATATAATTTATTCATCAGCAGAGCCTGTGAACCCGAATCAAAGGCGTCTGTAAAAGCTCATAATCTTGAGATAGAATTAATCGGAAAACTTTACCCCGTTATTTATGATACTCAGACCGGAGAAAAATACTCTGCCTTATATGAGCATCGCGGCAATAAAACCGTCATTTTCAAAACGCTTTATGATTATGACAGCCTTCTGCTCAGGCTTTATAAAGATGACCCCGGTATATCTTACGCAGAAACAAAACAAATCCCGGCCTGTTCTCCTGTTTCAGTTCCCGATAGAGTTTCATATGAGACTGATGAAGAAAACGTGTTTCTGATTGATATATGCTCATTTTCACTTGACGGCGGCGAAACACACCCTGAAGAAGAAATATTGCGGCTTGACAATATATGCAGAATAGAGCTCGGTTTTGAAGAAAGGGGCGGCCGTGTTGCCCAGCCCTGGACTCTTCCCCCCGAAACCCCTTCGCACAGACTTACACTTATCAAAGAAATAGACAGCGAGATTTCTCTCAGCGGCGCATTTCTCGCTCTCGAAAAGCCGGAAGAAGCGTTCATTGAGTTTAACGGCAAAACGGTTGCGAACTCAGCGTGCGGATGGTTCACCGATAAGAGTATTAAGAAGGTTGCGCTGCCTGAAATCAAAGCCGGTAAAAACATACTGAAAGTTACAATACCCTTTGGCAAAAGAACAAACACCGAATGGATGTATATACTAGGCAATTTCGGAGTTAAAGTCAGCGGGCACAAAGCGGTTATCACCGAAAAGCCTCACGAAATATCTTTCGGCTCCGTTACTGCGCAGGGCTTCCCGTTCTACGCCGGTAACATCACCTATAAAATACCGGTCTCAAAGCCGGGAAACTATACACTTATAGTTCCGGATTATTACGGCGCGCTTATCAGCGCGGAATACGAAGGCGTTAATGCCGGAAAGATTGTTTACCCTCCCTACAGTCTTGATTTCACGGCAGCAAAAGCGGGTATTCTCTATGTAAAGCTTTACGGCAACAGAGCAAACGCATTCGGAGCGGTTCACAGAATCACGCCAAACGGCTGGATAGGTCCCGGCGCCTGGAGAACGGAAGGCGATGACTGGAGCTACTACTATATACTCAAAAACATCGGAATAATGACAAAACCCGAATTGAAAAACAATGATTAAAATTCTTAAGTATTCCAAGGGAAGCAAGCCGCTTTACGTGCTTGCTCCCCTGTTCAAGATGCTTGAAGCCGTTCTCGAGCTGACAGTACCGCTGATTATAGCTGAAATAATAGACAACGGCATTATAACGGGCAACAAACAGTATATCATAAAGCTGAGCATACAGCTTGTTATTCTCGGAGCGGTAGGACTTGTGTTTTCGATTACCGCTCAGTATTTTGCTGCCCGCGCCGCTGTGACAACAGTAAAAAAGGCTAAAAAATCATTGTTTGAGAAAATACAGTCGCTTTCGTTTTCTCAGCTGGACAAAACAGGCGGCTCTGCCTTGATTACAAGGCTTACTGCGGATATGGACAGCGTTCAAAACGGTATAAACCTCACTCTGCGTCTCTTGCTTCGCTCCCCGTTTGTTGTCGCGGGAGCCTGCGTAATGGCTTACCGGGTGGACGGTGTTTCATCTCTTGTATTCGCCGGAACGGTACCTGTTCTTTGCATAATCATTATTGCGATTATGTCGGTTACTGTATCACTTTTCGGAAAAGTCAGAGGTGCTCTTGACAAAGTCCTGATTTCAGTCAGAGAAAGTGTAACCGGTGCAAGAGTTATCAGGGCATTCTGCAAAGAAGAAGAAACCGAAAAAGAGTTTAATATTCTTAATGATATCCTCACACACTTTCAGCTTGTAACAGGCAGGGTTTCGGCTCTGCTCAATCCCCTGACTCAGGCAGCGGTGAATATCGGTATAGCCGTTCTGATTTACACCGGAGCTATAAGAGTAAACGCAGGTTTCATTACAGCCGGTGCCGTAGTTGCGCTGTATAACTATATGTCACAGATTCTCGTTGAGCTTGTCAAGTTTGCAAATCTTATCATTTCAATAACAAAATCCCTGGCCTGCGCAAAAAGAATCAGTGCAGTGCTTGATTTAACGGATGAAACCTCCGGCAACAGTCCTGAAGATTTCTTTTCAGACTCTTATATCGAATTCAGAAATGTTACATTTTCTTACAGCAAAGGCGCTGCCCCGGCATTAAAGAATGTATCGTTCAGGATAGACAAAGGAGACAAAGTAGGCATTATCGGCTCAACCGGCTCAGGCAAAACCACATTGATAAACCTCCTTTGCGGATTTTACAAACCGGACAGCGGCGAAATATACATCGGCGGCAAAAGTATATCCGGCTACAGCCCGGAAGAGCTGAGAAGCTTAACATCCGTATGCGAGCAGAAGCCTTGCATTTTCAAGGGAACCGTACGCTCAAACATCACTCTCGGCAACACAGACGCAACAGATAAAGAAATTGCCGACGCGCTTGAGATTTCGCAAGCAGCTTCTTTTGTGAATGAAAAAGAAGGTAAAACAGACGCTGTTTGTGAACAGGGCGGCATTAATTTCTCAGGCGGTCAGAGGCAGAGGCTTGCCATAGCAAGAGCCCTGCTTAAAAAGAGCGAAATACTCATTCTTGACGATTCATTCAGCGCGCTTGACTATCAGACCGAAGCCAAACTGCGAAATGCGCTCTCAGGCGTTAAGGGTAAAACTTTATTTGTGATTTCTCAGCGAACAGGGTCAATAACGGACTGTGATAAGATAATTGTGCTCGAAGACGGTGAAGCTGACACAGGCTCGCACGAAAGTCTGCTCGAATCAAACGAAACATACAGAGAAATTCACCGTACTCAATTTGATGAGGAGGCGGAAGCTGTATGAAAAATAAAACAACTCTCCTAAAAGTACTCTCATCAATGAAAAACTGCAGACTTCAGATTGCAGTTTCACTGCTATGCTCGGTTATTTCGGTATTATGTGCTCTGTATATTCCCGTCACAGCCGGAAAAGCCATTGATTTGCTGGTTTACAGCAAACCGGTTGATTTTACACAAATAAAAAAATATATTATTGTCATTGTCTGTCTTGCCGCAGCGGCCGGGCTGCTTCAGTGGATAATAAACGCCATCAACAACCGGGTTGCTTATATAACCGTGCGAGACCTCAGGAACAAGGCTGTTTCTAAAATCTGCGTTCTGCCCGTATCATATATTGACGGGGCTTCTGCGGGCGATATTGTCAGCAGAGTTATATCCGATGCAGATCAGCTTTCTGACGGTCTCATTATGGGCTTTTCACAGCTGTTCACCGGCATTTTCACCGCTGTTTGTACTCTTGTTTTCATGGTAAGGATAAATGTTACTATTGCTCTTGCAGTTGTTATACTTACCCCTCTCTCTCTGCTGATAGCAAGGTTTATTGCTTTCAGAACTCACTCAATGTTCAGAGCTCAGAGCGAATCGAGAGGAAAGCAAACCGCAATCATAGATGAATCAATCACCAACAGAAAAGTTATCAGCGCTTACTCAGCGGAAGATAAATTCATCTCGGATTTTGACGAACTTAACGATGAATTCGCTGAGAATTCACTTAAAGCTGTTTTCTTTTCTTCAATTACAAACCCGTCAACGAGATTCGTAAACAATATGATTTACGCAGTTGTCGCGCTGACAGGAGCTCTCGGCTGTCTGACGGGAAATATAACGGTTGGCAGTCTTTCGGTTTTCCTTTCTTACGCCGGTCAGTACGCAAAACCATTCAATGAGATTTCAGGTGTGATTGCCGAGTTTCAGAATGCCCTTGCCTGCGCTGAGAGGCTGTTTGAAATAATAGAAGCCCGGCCCGATACTCCTGACCGGGAAAACGCAGCAGAGCTTATTCACGCCGAAGGCAATATTAAAGCTGAAAATGTATGCTTTTCTTATGTGCCCGGAAGCAAGCTGATTGAAAACCTGAATATCAGTGTCAAACAAGGAGAGCAGATTGCAATAGTTGGCCCTACGGGCTGCGGTAAAACCACAATTATTAACCTGCTGATGCGTTTTTATGATGTGCAAAGCGGCAGAATTACTCTTGACGGGCTCGATATCAAAGATATAAAACGCAAATCACTGAGAAGCAATTACGGCATGGTCCTTCAGGAAACCTGGATTAAAACAGGAACTGTCAGAGATAATATAGCAATCGGGAAGCCCAACGCGACTGACGAGGAAATAATACTCGCGGCAAAATCCGCTCACGCTCATTCATTCATAATGAAACTTCCCGACGGTTACAATACAGTTATTTCCGATGACACCGGCGGGCTTTCTCAGGGTCAGAAGCAGCTGCTCTGCATAGCAAGAGTGCTTCTCTCGCTTCCGGAAATCATTATTCTCGATGAAGCAACATCATCAATTGACACAAGAACAGAACTGAAAATAAGAAAGGCATTCAAAAAGCTGACTGACGGCAAGACCAGTTTTATAGTAGCCCACCGGCTTTCAACAGTTAAAAATTCAGATCTGATTCTTGTTATGAAAGACGGAAACATAATTGAGCAGGGTTCACATGATGAGCTTATGAAAAGACACGGGTTTTACGAGGAGCTCTACTCATCAAGAGTATACTGATTCACAAGGCGGCGTAAAGAGCTGTTTACGCCGCTTTTTCATATCTCTTTGGATTGACAAATGAGCCCCCGACGTATATAATTATTTTATTATTATTTAAAAAGGAGCTGATTCAGTGGGATACACAATCGGACAAAAGCTCATTAAAGCGCACCTGATTGAGGGAGAAATGACACCCGGCACGGAAATAGGTATCAGAATTGACCAGACCCTCACTCAGGATGCAACAGGCACTATGGCATATCTCGAGTTTGAAGCTATGGGAATAGACAGGGTAAAAACCGAGCTGTCTGTTGCTTATATCGACCATAACACTCTTCAAACCGGATTTGAAAACGCCGATGACCACAGGTTTATCCAGTCCGTAGCCAAAAAGCGCGGTCTTCTCTATTCGAAGCCCGGAAACGGAATATGTCACCAGGTTCACCTCGAGCGTTTCGGCAAGCCGGGTAAAACGCTCATCGGTTCCGACTCTCACACTCCCACAGGAGGCGGCATTGGAATGCTTGCAATCGGAGCCGGCGGCCTCGATGTTGCCGTTGCGATGGGCGGGGGCACATATTACACCACAATGCCGAAAATGACACTTGTAAGACTCAGCGGCAAGCTTTCGCCATGGGTAAGCGCAAAAGATGTTATTCTCGATGTGCTGCGCATTATGAGTGTTAAAGGCGGAGTAGGCAAGATTATCGAATACGGCGGAGAAGGCGTAAAGACCTTATCAGTACCCGAAAGAGCTACAATTACTAATATGGGTGCCGAGCTCGGAGCCACAACATCTGTCTTCCCATCAGATGAGATTACAAAAGAGTTCCTCAGGGCGCAGGGCCGCGAAAACGATTGGACAGAGCTCAGCAGCGATGCCGACGCGGAATATGATGAAATTATCGATATTGACTTATCGTCCCTGGCTCCCCTTGCGGCAATGCCTCACATGCCCGATAATGTAAAAACAGTCGAAGAAATCGGTAAGATTAAAATCAACCAGGTCTGCATAGGATCCTGCACAAATTCTTCACTCTCCGATATGATGAAGGTTGCCGCTATTCTCAAGGGCAAAAAGGTTGCGCCGAATGTGAGCCTGACAATATCACCGGGTTCAATGCAGGTGCTCAATATGCTTTCACTCAACGGAGCGCTTTCCGATATTATTTCATCCGGAGCCCGTCTTCTTGAATGCGCATGCGGCCCCTGTATCGGTATGGGTCAGTCTCCCAATTCAGCCGGCATCTCGCTCAGAACATTCAACAGAAACTTCGAAGGAAGATCCGGAACGGCAGACGCCGGCATTTACCTCGTAAGCCCCGAAGTAGCCGCCGCTTCAGCGCTGACCGGCGTACTCACCGACCCGAGGACACTCGGAGAGATGCCTGCAATAACCTTACCCGGCAGCTTCATAATCAACGATAACATGATTGAAAAGCCCGCATCTCCCGACGAAGCGGACAGCGTTGAAATACTCTACGGCCCCAACATCAAGCCTTTCCCCTCAAGTACAGATCTGCCCGAAAGCATTACCGCAAAAGCCGTGCTCAAGGTCGGGGATAATATCACCACAGACCATATTATGCCTGCAGGAGCAAAAATACTCCCCTATCGTTCCAATATACCTTATCTTTCCAATTTCTGTTTCAGACAGTGCGATGAGAAATTTGCGGAGCATTGCAAAGAAGCCGGCAGCGGAATAATAATAGGAGGCTCCAACTACGGTCAGGGTTCATCAAGAGAGCATGCGGCTCTTGTTCCTCTTTATCTCGGAATCAGGGCAGTCATCACAAAGTCGTTTGCAAGAATTCATCTTGCTAATCTGATTAACGCCGGAATTATGCCTTTCACTTTTGCAAACCCCGATGACTATGACCGTATTGACACAAATGATGAGCTTGCGCTTGATGGAATAAGAGAAAAAATTATTTCCGGCTCGGCCGTAACCCTCAAAAACATAACCAAAGGCGAAGAATATGCTTTGCTCAGCAATTATTCCGAAAGGCAGAAAGCTATGATTCTCGCAGGCGGTTTACTTAATTATACAAAGAACAACGCAAAGTGAGGTATAAATAAATGACAGAAGCTCAAGTTAAAGCTGCGGTAGAAAAATTCGAACAGCTTGTTAGAGAACAAAACGAAAGAAGCGAAAATATCAAAAAGCAGGGCGATTTTATTGACTATAACGCTCTTGACAAAATAACCATCGGAGTATGCGGCGGCGACGGCATAGGTCCCATAATCACACACGAAGCCGCAAGGGTACTCGCTTTTCTGCTTAAAAAGGATGTTGACAGCGGCAAAATCGAGTTCAGAGACATTGACGGGCTCACTATTGAAAACAGAGTTGCCGCCAACAAAGCGATTCCCGATGATGTGCTTGAAGAGCTTAAAAAATGTCCGGTTATCCTCAAAGGTCCCACAACCACTCCCCAGGCAGGAGATCCATGGCCCAACATTGAGAGCGCTAATGTCGCTATGAGAAAAGCTCTCGATCTTTTCGCCAATGTAAGACCCGTTAAAGTACCCGAAGAGGGAATTGACTGGACTTTCTTTAGAGAGAACACCGAAGGAGCTTACGCAGTAGGTTCAAAAGGTATCAACATAACCGATGATCTTGCAATGGATTTCGTTGTCACAACTACAGAAGGATCTGAAAGAATCGCAAGACTCGCTTATGAATATGCCAGAAAAAATAAAAAAGACAGGGTATCAATAATTCAAAAAGCAAACATAATCAAAACAACCGACGGCAAATTCCTCAACATAGCAAAGAACATCGGAAAAGATTACCCCGAAATAACAACAGACGAGTGGTACATTGACATTACCACCGCGAAGCTCATTGACAAAAAACGCAGAACTGATTTCAAAGTATTTGTTCTTCCGAATCTCTACGGCGATATAATCACCGACGAAGCTGCTGAGTTTATGGGCGGTGTCGGCACTGCCGGCAGCGCTAACATCGGCAAGAAGTATGCAATGTTTGAAGCTATTCACGGCTCTGCGCCCAGGATGATAAAAGAAGGCAGAGGCAAATACGCAGACCCCTGCTCTATGCTCAGGGCTTCTGTTATGCTCCTTTCTCATATCGGCAGGCAGGATGAAGCAGACAAGCTTGAAAGAGCGCTTGACATTTGCATGTATGAGGAAAAGAAAATCGGCATAACCGGCAGGGATGACGGCTGCACCTGCGAAGAGTTCGGAAATTATGTAATGGAAACTCTTGAAACATTATAAGGAGAATTGAAATGAAAAAAACAATTACTCTGACATGTGCGCTTATTGTTGCGCTCCTGTTTGTAACCAACGCTTTCGCCGAAGGTCTTCCTTCAAGGTACAGCTCTGTTGAGCAGGGTTATGTCACATCCGTAAAGGATCAGGAATATTCCGGAGCCTGTGAAGCCTTTTCAGCAATCAGCTGTATAGAGAGTGATTATATAATCAAAGGCTACGGTACAGTTGAAGATACTGATTTTTCCGAAACATATCTTTACTGGAACGCGAACATGCTTTACACCGATGATGAAGATTCCCGCATATACGGAGACGGAGTATATTTCGGTGATGACTATACTTTTTATGACTATTACAACAAAGGTCTTCAAAATAATGACCTTTTCTCAGTGCTTAAGACAGATTCCGCCATCGCTTACGAAAACGATTTTCCGTTTGACTCATTAAGAGAGGACAATCTCGATTACTATTCATCCGATAAAAGATTCGCAAGCGGCTGCAATGTAAGAGCAGATGAAGTTGTATATTTTGCAAGAGAAGACTTCGACTCCATCAAGCAGTGGATAATTGACCACGGCTCCGTATGCGTTAATTTCTTCTCCGGGGAATACAGCAAAATTGACGGCAACACTGTTGCAACAGAAATCCTCGACCCAATGCCCAACCACAGCGTTGCAATAGTGGGCTGGGATGATGATATAAGAACAAGCAGGGATTTCGCTTTTAAAGAAAAAAGAGGCGCCTGGCTTTGTAAAAACAGCTGGAGCGAATACTGGGGCGATAACGGATATTTCTGGCTTCCTTACTCAAACAGTTCAATCGATGAAATGATCGGTATATCAATTGTAGTTGACGAAAGCTGCACAGATAAATACACATATAACGGCTATACCCTTTATTCATTACTTGATGCTGAATCTGTCGCAAATTATTTCACTGCCGATTACAGCGGAACCGTCAGTCAGTTCTCCGCCATATGCGTTGAAGACTCCGACATCACAATAACCGCTTATGAGGATAACGGCGACAAGATTCCCGACTCCGGCAAAAAGCTTGCAAGCGTTACCGCGCATGCCGAAAAATTCGGATACTATACATTTGATCTGGACACTCCGTTTTATATAAACGAAAACGAATCATTCTGGCTGGTTGCCGAATACTCAGAGTATCCCTTACTCGAGCTTGAATTAGGCGAATACACTTTCGGTAAAGAAAATGAATCTTATTATTATTATGAAGGCGAATGGTATGATTCGGCAGAAAACCCCAATTATGCAAACGCCGCCGTTGACGCAATTATAACAGGCGAGCACGAATACGGTGAGCCCGTTACCGTAGAAGCCACTTGCGAACAGAACGGTTTTGAACTGACCACATGCGAAAAATGCGGCAAATCAACAAGAACCGAAACTCCGGCAAAAGGCCACGATTACGGCGAATGGGAAACAGCCATTCCCGCTGCGGGAGATCAGCCCGCACTGCTCGCAAGAGAATGCTCCGTTTGTGAAAAAACCGAACTAATGGTTGTCTACAGTGACGGAACCGAAGAGATAATTGATAATATAGACCAGTATTATCTTATAGTATCGGAAAATGATTCAGGCTTTAACATTTACAGATCTCTGACTGAAAACATAAACAGTTTTAATATTTTTACCGAAGCAGTAAGAGGAACGGCAGTCAAGACAATACTTGAATTGGCAGAAGCAATTTAAATTTTTAAGACCAAAATCCGGCAGTATATTTTAACTGCCGGATTTTTTGTCATATTTTTATAAAATTTATATTGATTACTTGATTTAATAAACTGTAAGTGATAGATTATAGTTATTATATATACCGGAGAAAGGAGTGAAATGATTTGAGCAAAAAGCGAAGGATAATCAGCATTATCCTGTTTGTGCTGATTGTAGCCACGCTTGTTACCGGAATCATTCTGACATCCGACCCGTCCGCCGAAAAAGAACCGATTAAAGAAGCAATGAAGGATGCCGTACTTCACGAATCGGATAAAATCAGTCTATTCGGTATAATACAGGTGAATCCCGGGCTTATTTCCGCTTTAATCGTTAATGGTGTGCTGATTCTCGGTGCATTGCTGCTGCGAATATTTGTTATACCGAAGTTTTCAATGAATCCGGGAAAGCTCCAATATGTAATTGAGCAGATAACAGGGCTTTTTGCCGGTGTTTCAAAAACAAACAGTCCGGACAGGCCGGTGTTTATCGGAGGATATATATTTGCCGCGGGCACATATATATTTATGAGCACAATGTTTGAGCTGCTCGGCATTCAGGCAGTAACGGTAAACGGACATTCTGTTTCTCTGCCCGCTCCGCTCGCTGACATCAACGGAGCTATTGCAATGGGCTTAATGTCATACGGCGTAATTCTTTTCGGCGGGCTGATATGCAACGGTCCTAAAGGTATGCTTCACGCGCTCAAGGATTTCTCACTGCCGATTTCAATGAGCTTCAGGCTTTTCGGCGCATTGCTTTCCGGAGCGCTTGTAACCGAGCTTGTTTATTATTACGCTCTTACCAGCTATGTGCTACCTGTAATTGTCGGAATATTGTTCACAATACTTCACGCATTTATTCAGTCCTATGTTCTGATAACGCTTGTTTCCATATTCTACGGTGAATCAACCGAAAAAAAAGAAAAAGAAAAGAGGAAAAACCATGAATAAAAAATTTAAAATCATTATCTCTGTTCTTACGCTCACTATTCTTATCCTTGCAATTTCAATTCCCGCCCTCGCTGCTGTAGACGATGATATCACAGAGAACGCTCAGCTCGTTGCTCAGCAGGAAGAAGACGCTGAGACTGAATCCGATAACAGCACTGTAAAATACAAAGCCTTATCCGCTGCGATCCTCGTAGCAATTGCGTCAACGGCCGGTGCCATTTCAATGGGTATTGCGGTTAAATCCGCATCGGACGGTATTTCCCGCCAGCCCGAAGCCGCAGGCAGCATCAGAACAAACACGATGCTCGGTCTTGTTTTCATTGAAACAGCCATTATTTACGCGCTTATCGTTGCAATCATTATTATCTTCGTGCTTTAAACGGAGGGATTTTAAATGCCACTCAATATTGATATTCAGCAGATTCTGCTGCATATGCTGAATTTTACCATCCTGTTTTTCGCTCTTTATTTTCTGCTGTATAAACCCATAAGGAATTTCAACAGCAAAAGAGATAAATACTTTAAAGAGATGGAAAAAAAGACCGGCGGTGCAATGGAAGAAGCAAACAAAATAAAAAAAGAGTATGAAGAAAAAATTGCCGCTGTCGGCGATGAAGCTGAGAAAATAATCGCCGCAGCCGAGGAACAGGCATCGAAAAAATCAGACATGATTATTTCGAACGCCAAGCAGGAGGCTAACTCAATCATACTCAAAGCAAAAACGCGCGCCAATAAAGAAAAATCTGCAATTCTATCCTCCGCAAACAAAGAAATCAGGGAGCTTGCCGAGCAGGCAGCTGAAAAAATCGTTATTGAAGGTACGCTTGAGTCCTACGAAAGCTTCCTTGAAGCGGTTGAAAATACAAATGAAGAAAAGAACTGATTAAAATGGATATTTCCGAAAACAAAGCAATTCTTTATTCAGATAAAACTCCGTCTGATACTCAGAGAGAACGGCTGCTCGCTTTTCTCAGATCAAAACACAACGTTGACGACTATGATTTTATTGAAGACCTTTCCATAAAAGACGGTTTCAAGCTTATGGTCGGCGACGAAGTATATGACTGGACCAATGAAGGCAGACTCAGGCAGCTTAAAAACTTTATAGAAACACTCGGCGGCAAAGAGAACTATGTTCCCCTGCTCAGAGGCGCAGTTAACAAATGGAAGCCCGATGCGGTTGTTGAGGAGATCGGCAGAGTGACAAGAGTAGGTGACGGAATTGCAGCCGTTAGCGGGCTTGACAGCGCCGAATACGGTGAAATTCTCCTCTTTGAAAACGGCGTCAAAGGTATGGCTCTCGACCTTAAAGAAAATGAAATAGGCTGTGTACTGTTTGACAGGGATCAGGATGTTATGCAAGGCAGCACCGTTTCGAGGTCCGGGAAAGTCGCGGGTATGCCTGTTGGCGAGGAATTTATCGGCAGAGTTATAGATGCTCTCGGCAACCCGATTGACGAAAAGGGCGAAATCAAAGTTGAAAAATATTTTCCCATTGAGCATCACGCTCCCGGTATAATTGACAGACAGAGTGTCAACACTCCTCTTGAAACAGGAATTCTTGCCATAGACTCTATGTTCCCCATAGGCAGAGGTCAGAGAGAGCTTATAATCGGAGACCGTCAGACCGGAAAAACATCAATTGCTATTGATACAATACTCAACCAGAACGGTAAGGGAGTTATTTGCATTTATGTAGCTATCGGTCAGAAGGCCAGCTCCGTTTCCGGTATTGTAAACACACTTGAAAAATATGGAGCAATGAATTACACAACAGTTGTCAGTTCAACAGCTTCAGATCCGTCCCCTCTTCAGTATATTGCCCCCTATTCCGGCTGCACTCTTGCCGAGTATTTTATGAATCTCGGTCACGATGTGCTGATAGTTTATGATGACCTGTCAAAGCACGCTGTTGCTTACAGATCACTCAGCCTAATTCTCGGCAGGAAGCCGGGCAGAGAAGCATACCCCGGAGATATATTCTATCTTCATTCCCGTCTGCTTGAGCGCTCTGCCAACATGGCTGACAACAGAGGCGGCGGAAGCATTACCGCTCTGCCGATTGTTGAAACCCAAGCCGGTGACGTTTCCGCATACATACCCACAAACGTTATTTCAATCACAGACGGTCAGCTTTATCTTGAGAGCGATCTTTTCTTTTCCGGGCAAAGGCCGGCAATAAATGTTGGTCTTTCGGTTTCCCGTGTCGGCGGAAACGCTCAGTCAAAAGCTGTCAAATCAGCAAGCGGTTCACTAAGGCTTGATCTTGCTCAGTACAGAGAATTGGCGGCATTTATGCAGTTTGCCGGCGACCTGGATGAAAACACAAAGAAACAGCTTGATTACGGCTCCTGCCTTATGCGTATGCTCAGGCAGAAACAGCATATGCCCTATTCGCGGCACAGGATAATAATCATTCTTATTGTTACGCTGTCTCATCTTATGTCGGCTGTAAAAGATGAAGACTATGAAGAGGTTATTTCATTGATTTGTACCGATATAGAACGCAACTATCTGCAGGTATGCCATTCAATAAATGAAGAGGGAAAACTTACTGAAGAAATGAAAAAGACAATTCTCTCTTCAGCCGCTGAAACCATTAAGAACTATGGATAATATAATTGAAATTAAGCGACATATAAAGCGAATAAGCGACACCGAAAAAGTCACCCATGCAATGTACCTTATTTCTTCGGCAAAGTACAGAAAAGCAAAAGAAAAAACAATAAGCTTTCTTCCTTTTTTTCATGCACTTGAGGAGCAGATAAGCACAATTGCCGGCGATATAGACGCGGATAAATGCCCTTATGTAAGAGAAGGCAAAGGTCCCGATGCCCGCCTTGTAATCACATCCGATAAAGGGCTTGCCGGGGATTATAACAAAAATGTCCTTAAAATTGCCTGTGAGCATCTGGAAAGCCACAGGAATTGCAGACTATATGTCATAGGCGGCAAGGGCAAAAAGCGCTTTGAAGATTTAAACTTTGAATACGAGCTCATTGAAAACGCCGAGTTTGGAGCAAAAAGCAGCGAATTGTCCGAAATGCTCTACAGAATGTTTTCCGAAAAGTTTTTAAGCGGAGAAATCGGTAGGCTGAACATTATCTTTTACGGCACATACGACGGAATCAGATGTGCGCCTGTCAATAAACAGATATTCCCGATATCAATAAACAATTTAAAAGGTACATCAGGATATAACAAATTTGAATATATTCCCGATGAAGATTCCGTTATCAATAAGCTTATCCCGCTTTATATTGAAAGTTGCTTTCATTTTGTGTTTATCCAGAGTTTCTTTTCAGAGCAGAATCTCAGGATGGCAGCAATGGATTCAGCCAACAGCAACGCGGGCGATATGCTCAGCGAGCTTAACCTCCAATACAATCATATGAGACAAAACGCTATTACTCAGGAGATATCGGAAATCTCCGGAGAGAGGAATAACTGATGGAAGGTAAAATAGTTCAGATAAACGGCTCGGTTGTTGATGCTCTTTTTCCCGCGGGTCAGCTTCCGAAAATAAATGATGCCGTTTATGTTGAGGTAAACGGCAAAAAAAGATATATGGAAGTGGCACAGCACATCGGCAAAGACAAAGTACGCTGCATAATGATGAGCGAAAGCTACGGCCTTTCAAGAGGGCTTACAGTGATTTCAACCGGTGACTGCATTACGGTCCCGGTGGGTAAAAGAGTGCTCGGCAGGGTCTTTAATGTACTCGGAGAGCCGATTGACGGAAAATCATCGTCAAAGTTTTCCACAAAGAAAAAAATAGAAAGATGGGGCATACACAGAAATCCTCCCGCCTTTTCTCAGCTTAATCCGGCTGTTGAGATACTCGAAACAGGAATTAAAGCCATCGATTTGCTCGAGCCCTATGAACGCGGAGGCAAAATAGGTCTTTTCGGCGGAGCCGGCGTAGGCAAAACCGTTCTCATTCAGGAGCTTATACATAATATTGCAACACAGCACTCAGGCTACTCAATATTTACCGGTGTGGGTGAAAGAAGCAGAGAAGGAAACGACCTCTGGAAAGAAATGAGCGAGAGCGGAGTGCTTGAAAAAACTGCACTTGTTTTCGGTCAGATGAATGAGGTGCCCGGTGTAAGAATGAGAGTTGCGCTCACCGGACTGACGATGGCAGAGTATTTCAGAGATGAAGAGCACAGAGATGTACTGCTGTTTATTGACAATATTTTCCGCTTTGTTCAGGCAGGTTCCGAAGTGTCAACATTGCTCGGCAGAATGCCCTCCGCTGTAGGCTACCAGCCGACTCTCGCATCGGAAATGGGCGAATTGCAGGAAAGAATCACATCAACGAAGGACGGCTCAATAACTTCAGTTCAGGCAGTATATGTGCCGGCTGACGATCTTACGGATCCCGCCCCCGCAACCACCTTCTCACACCTTGACGCCACAACCGTTCTTTCAAGAAAGATTGCTGAGGAAGGTATTTACCCTGCCATTGATCCCCTTGAATCCACTTCAAGGATACTTGATGAAAACATAGTCGGAGAGGAGCATTACAGAGTAGCGACCGAGGTACAGGAAATTCTCCAGAAATACGATGAGCTCAAAGATATTATCGCAATGCTCGGTCTTGAAGAGCTTAGCGACGATGATAAGCTGACAGTTACCCGTGCCAGAAAGATAAAAAGGTTTCTTTCTCAGCCGATGTTTGTCGCGGAAAAATTTACGGGTATTCCGGGAGTATATGTTTCTCTTGAGGACACAATATACGGTTTTGCGCAGATAATTGACGGCTACTGCGACGATTTGCCGGAAGCCGCTTTCTATAATGTCGGAAGCATTAACGATGTTTACAGAAAAGCGGAAGCGATGAAAGCCGGTGAATAATATGGATATCAACCTGACAATCACCTCCAAATCGGGAGTGATATACAGCGGCCGCTGCTCTTCGCTGACTCTGCCGCTTGATGACGGGCTATACGAAATTCTTCCCAACCACTCGCCCGCTGTTATGGCTCTTGCTAAAGGAGTTCTTTGTTTTCAAAGCGGAGACAGCCGTTTAAAATTTAGTATTTCAGACGGAATATTAGTGTTTGAAAACAACTGTGCGCAGGTGCTTGCAGGCTCCTGTTCAAAATCTTGAAATAATTGAAAAGGACATGCTTTAAGGCATGTCCTTTATCTTTGTTATTTTGCAGCTTTCAGCTCTCTCTCAAGCCAGACGCTTCCTACATCAAGAGCATCAAAAAGACCTGTGCGTTCTGCTTTTTTGACTATTTTTTCTTTCATCTTGATAATAGTGGGATCTGTGCGGAAAAGCTGAAGATTAATTTTCTCGGCTACTTCCTCGCCCTGAATTTCAGTGGTGCTCATTATCTGAAGAATTACAACCACGGGCTCATCCATATAGCCGTAGTAAATGGTATTGCCGTTTCTTACAAGGGGTCTGCCCTTGTACATAAGGAATTGATCAGCCATTATAATACTCCCAAAAATTATTTAACATTCAGATAATTCTGAACCATGGCTCTGAGGAGCTCATCACGGTCAAGCTTTCTGACAAGGCTTCTGGCATTATTATGCGTGGTGATATAGGTCGGATCTTCGGAAAGAATATAGCCGACAATCTGGCTTATGGAATTGTAGCCCTTCTCGTTGAGAGCTTCATAAACAGCCTGAAGCGTCCTTTTCATCTCGGCTTCATTTTCATCTTTGATGGAAAACTTAATTGTCTTGTCGGTCATTTTATCGCCTCCGGACTCATATCTTTGCTTGAATTATAACGCATTTCGCATAATAATACAACAGTTTTTTTGAAATTAAGGCAATTCTTAATAAAGTCTTAACAGTTTAAGCCTTAATAACTACGCCTATTTCAGAAAGATTATCAAGAATCTTATCTATCTTTTTCTGGACTTCTTCCATCTCAAGAGTTCTTTCCATATCAACAAAATTGAATCTGACTGTGATACTCTTGACACCTAGACGCTCAAATGTATCTATGATTTTGTAGCTCTCAAGCTCACTGAAGTTTTCGTTGACCCAACATTTCTCGAGCTCTGAAAATCTTGTGTTATCGGGAATAACGAGGGATAAATCATAATATACCGACTGCATATCGCTTGTCTCGGCAAACTCAATAGCATTCGCCCGAACGCTGTTGAATGAATCCATATCAAATTCAAAGCAAACAGCGGAACCGGTTTTATCAAATTTGAACTTATTGGACGGGTGAAGTGCGCAGATTGTGCCGAAAGCAACACCGTTTGCCGATATTTCGGCTGTGTTCTTGGGATGCTGCCAATTATGCGCGGGAGCAATCTTTTTGTATTCGGCTTTGGTCTGCTTGATTTCACTGACAATTGTGTTTATTACTTCAAGTGCCTTATAATAAAGCTCTTTTTCGCTGCCTGACTTGCTGTAAAGAACGGCGCCGAGATGTTTTCTCTCGTTGCATGTGCCGTCTTCACGGGTACCGTCAACTACTCTGCCTATCTCAAAAACAGCGTAGCTTTCCGCAAAATCCTTGTTTTCATTAGATATAACAAGCAGAGTCGGAAGCATGGAGTTTCTCAGAACTCCGTTTTCGGAATTCTCAATATTGAGAACTTTAACATTATCCTCTACTTCTATACCGAGCTTTTTATACTTCCTGCCGTCGCACCATATATAAGAATTAACCTCGTGCATTGAGTATTTCTTGACAAGAATATCTTTGATTTCCTCATCTTCAGCTTTGGCATAGTCTGTTTTAACCGGCTTGAGAGGCATCATTGTTGTAGTGATATTGAAGTTATCATAGCCGTAAATTCTGGTGATTTCCTCAATAATATCGGCTTTTATGGTAACATCCTTAGTTGCTCTCCAGGACGGCACCGAAACGGTGAACTCACCGCTGTTATAATCTACGCCGAAGCCGAGCGAAGTGAGAGTATGAATTATTCTTTCATCACTGATTTCAATGCCGGTGTATCTGTCTACATATTTCTTATCAAAAGAAAGAGTAATCTCAGGATACTTTCTGACATACTTATCATTGACTTTTGAAGCGATTTTTGCGCCTGAGTCAATTGACTTGACTATGTAAGCAAATCTGCCGACAGCCTGAGCGCAGAGCTCGGGGTCAAGCATTTTTTCATACCTTGCGGATGAGTCGGTTCTATGGCCGAGACGGGATGATGATTTACGCACGCTGATTCCGTCAAAGCAGGCTGATTCAAGCACAACAGCGCCTGTATCCTCAACTATTTCGGAATCGAGGCCACCCATAATGCCGGCAATCGCTACAGGAGTATCGTTGTTGTAAATCATCAGGGTGTTTTCATCGATTTCTCTTTCTGTATTATCGAGTGTGGTAAATTTAATCTTTTCCTTGGGTGTACCTACTTTGATGCTGTCAATCATATTCGCGTTAAACGCGTGAGTCGGCTGACCGATTTCGAGCATAATATAGTTAGTAACATCAGCCAGAAGATTTATGGACCTCATGCCGCAGTAATAGAGACGGATCTGCATGGCAACAGGGCTCTCATTAACGGTGATATTATCCATCTTGAGAGCTTCATATCTGTAAACAAGGTCTTCTCTCTCGATTGTAACAGGCACCTGATAATCGCCGTCATAGCTCAGGTCATCAAGTGCAAGAGGCTTGAGTTCCCTGCCCGTAAGAGCGGCAAACTCCCTGGCAATTCCGTAATGGCCCCAAAGATCAGGCCTGTTTGTAAGAGACTTGTTATCAACCTCAAACACGATATCTTCAATGGGATATAATTTTTTGATATCTTCGCCGCAGGGAGCGTCAGCCGGAAGCTCCAGTATGCCGGAATGATCATCGCTCAGGCCGAGCTCTTTTGCAGAGCAGCACATACCTTCAGACTCATATCCGCCGACCGTGGCAACATTGATATCAGCTCCGGGTACTCTCGCGGGAGCAGCGGCAAGCGCAACCTTCATCCCTTCTCTGACATTGGGCGCACCGCAGACAATATTGTAAACTCTGTCTCCCCCGTCAACCTTAAGAAGATGGAGCTTCTTTGAATCGGGATGGTTTTCAACGGTAAGGATTTTGCCTACTATTACGTGATTTATATCCTTGCCTTTTTCATAAATATCTTCTACTTCAGCTGTGGCAAGAGTGAATTTGTTTATCAGTTCCTTGATATCAAACCCGCTGAGGTCCACATATTCTTTTATCCAGTTAATTGATACAAACATTTCAGAACCTCCTTATTATTTACTCTCGGGATTGACAAATGACTTTTCGGTAAACTGAGACAGCGATTTAAGATTGCCGCTGTTGAACACACGGATATCCTTAACTCCGTATCTCATCATCGCGAGTCTGGTAAGACCGAGTCCGAACGCGAATCCGGTGTATTTTTCGGGGTCGATGCCGGCAGCGGTAAGCACATTGGGGTGAATCATTCCGCAGGGGCACAGTTCAAGCCAGCCGCTGTCCTTACAGGAGGAACAGCCTGTACCTCCGCAGATAAGGCACTGAATATCCAGCTCAAAACCGGGCTCAACAAAGGGGAAGAAACCGGGCCTTAAGCGCACGGTAATATCTCTCTGGAAGACCTCTGAAAGCATTGTCTTCATGAAATAAATCAGATTAGAAACAGATATATCCTTGTCAACCATTATGCCTTCCATCTGGAAGAAGGTGTTTTCGTGGCAGGCATCGATTTTTTCATTTCTGAAGCATCTGCCCGGGAAAATAGCCCTGATGGGATTGCCGTTTTCAAGATTGTTTTTATATTTCCTTAATATAGTATTCTGTGCGGCGGAAGTATGTGTTTTAAGAAGCTGATTTGAAGAGAGATAATAAGTATCCTGCATATCTCTCGCAGGATGATGAGGAGGAATATTAAGAGCTTCAAAGCAGTTGTAATCATCGGTTATTTCCGAGTAATCCTCAACAGTAAATCCCATAGAAGTGAAAATGCTTTCAACCTCTCTTTTTACAAGGGTAATGGGATGATAAGAGCCGAGGTCGTTGGATGAAGGCATTGATTCATCGTAACTCTCAGCGGCATCAATAAGAAGCTGCACTTCCTTTTTCTTGAGAATCTCAATTTTTTCTGCTATTGCAGATTCAATAAACTGCTTGAGTTCGTTAATAGTCTTTCCGGCTTCTTTCTTTTCCTCCGCAGAAGCATTTCTTAAATCCTGCATCAAGGCGGAAACATAGCCTTTTTTGCCCAGATACTCAATTCTGAGCTGATCTACATCCGATACAGCTTTGAGCTCTTCACTTCTCTTTATGAATTTCTCGCGAAGTTCATCTGTTTTCAAAAACATAGCAAAACATTCCTTTCATAAAAAAAACCCCACTGTCAAATGACAATGAGGGACGGATATAACCGCGGTACCACCCTGCGTTCCCATAAAAACGGGCGCTCTGATGCCATAACGCGGCAAAACGTCAGCAGCTACTTCTGTTTCACTGCTGCCGCTCCGGGGTGAACTTCAGCAATAATCCGGTGCAGCCCGCTTACAGCCGATGACGGACTTTCTCTGGAAGCACGGAAATAATGCCTACTCTCCCCTTCTCAGCGTTTGATAATTATCGGTATAAACTGATAAAGGCAGGGATACCCTGCCATTAATCAGTCTTCCTCAACTGTGATGACCTGTCTGCCGTTGTAATAACCGCATTCGGGACAAAGTCTGTGAGATCTTTTGTACTCGCCGCAGTTGGGGCATTTCTCAAGCTGGGGAGCATTCATTTTCCAGACATTGGAACGTCTCTTATCTCTTCTTGCCTTGGAAACTCTTCTCTTAGGTACTGCCATCTTAATAGCACCTCCTTAAAATATGTTAAAAAATTATTCGAAATCTGAAAACTGAGCCAGCGCAGCAAGGCGCGGATCAATTTCTTTTTTGCAGCTGCACGGGCCTTCGTTGAGATTTTTGCCGCAATTCGGGCAGAGACCTTTGCAGTCTTCGGAGCAAAGAAACTTAACGGGAAGCTGGAGAAGGAAATCTTCTCTGATTATATCATCAAGCTCAAGCTGAGAACCCTCTGCAAGAATGAAGCTGTCGTTATCATCATCATTGAGTGACCTTACAATGATATGCTCAACATCTGCGCAGGCCGGATATTTCACCTTTGCAGCGCATCTGTCACACTCAACATCAAGCACAGAATCGGCTTTAGCATCAAGCCTGACTATGCCGGTATGATTTCTGATTTCTCCTTTAATATTAACGGGAGAAGAAAACGGATGTAAACCGTTTACTGTTTCGCCGCTCAAATCAAGGCTGTAATCAATCTCCTGAAAGGCGCCTTCAGCGCTGAAAATAGGATCTAAATTTATAATCATACAAAATCACGCAAATAGCATTATATATTTAAAAAAGGAATTTGTCAACAATTTTATTACCGTAATCAGATTTTTTCACAATAATCAAATATCACGGCGGGAAGCTCCGATTCATCAGCAGAAACAGTGAATGTGAAATCCTGCTCAGTGCTGCTGCTCAGAGCTGAAACTTTTTTGAGAAAATCCGCAAGCGCATCATAATCCCTGCCACCGATTTTAAGCGTGGCATCAACAAGAATATCGGTAATATCATGGTCACCGGCAATCAGGCCGCTGAGGAAACCGTAAAACGCGTCATAACCGGAAATATTGTAATTATCTGTTTCAACAAGGCGTGCCCTGTAATTTACAGCATAAGTAAGCAGACGTTCTTTTTCAACACAGACAACATTGCCGTTCGATCTTTCAAGAGCCTCATTTACGTGATCGATAAGTCTCTTGGTTTTGCCGGAACCTTTGTTGCCGATAATAAGATAAACCATGGGAAATTACCTCCGTTATATAAATCTTTTTTCAAGTATTTCTTTTTCCTGCTCATAGCCCGGTTTGCCGAGAAGAGCAAACATATTCTTTTTATAGCTTTCCACTCCGGGCTGATCAAAGGGATTTATGCCGAGAATGTATCCGCTTAAAGCGCAGACAATCTCAAAGAAATAGATAAGCTGACCGAGATTGTATTCATCCTGCCTGTCAAGCTCAATGACAATATTGGGAACATCGCCGTCGGTATGTGCGAGTATGGTGCCCTGGAAAGCTTTTGAGTTAACATAGTGCATCGTTTTGCCTGCAAGGAAATTAAGGCCGTCACCGTTATCAGAATCAAACGGAACGTCAACGTCCTCAATCGGGCTGTTTACCCAGATAACCGTTTCAAACATCAGACGCTCGCCCTGCTGTATATACTGCCCCATTGAGTGAAGATCGGTTGAAAAAATAACCGATGAGGGGAAAAGCCCTTTGCCGTCTTTACCTTCGCTTTCGCCGTAAAGCTGCTTGAGCCATTCATTCCACATAAGCATTGACGGCTCATATGAAACCATCAGCTCAATCTTTCTGCCGCTTCTGTAAAAAAGATTTCTGACCGCGGCATACTTGCAGGCATCGTTTTCGGGTGAATCGTCAGAAGCGTATTTTTCTCTTGCGTATGCGGCGCCGCTCATAAGAGCGTCAATGTCTATGCCAGCAACGGCAATAGGAAGAAGCCCGACAGCAGTGAGAACAGAATATCTGCCTCCCACATCATCCGGAACAACAAAAGTCTGGTAGTTCTCTTTATCTGCAAGAGCTTTGAGGGCTCCTCTGCTCTTATCGGTTGTGACATATATCCTTTTTGCCGCTTCTTCTTTGCCGTACTTGTCTTCAATAATCTTTTTAAGCACTCTGAAGGCAACCGCGGTCTCGGTTGTAGTGCCGGATTTTGAAATCACGTTAATAGAAAAATCTTTGCCTTCAACAAGTTTAATAAGTTCGGCTAAAGAATAAGAACTCAAAGTGTTTCCCCCGAAATAAATATCGGGAGTATCCTTGCTGATAAGGTTGTAATTGTTTGACTTTACAAACTCAATAACCGCTCTTGCACCGAGATATGAGCCGCCAATCCCAAGCACAACAAGCGCCTGAGAGTCACTCTTGATTTTTTCGGCGCAGGATTTGATTCTGGCAAATTCCGATTTATCATAGTTTACGGGTAAATCGAGCCAGCCGAGGTAATCGCTACCGGCTCCGGTGCCGTTTTTAAGCTTTCCGAAAGCGGCAGAAACTTCATCCTTCATTGAAGCGAGAGCTTCTTTTCCGGCAGAATCGCCCGCATACTTGAGATTAAGTTTTAAGGACATATTAACCAACTCCGAGTCACGCAAATAGTTTGAGTATTTATTTTACAATAATAAGCAAAATAATTCAAGAGAATAACACTATTTTCACAGAATTATTTTTCCGGATACAAGCGGCTTTTCACTTTTGGTATTCCAGAATGAACCCGCGTATATTTCCACGCGATATGTTCCTTTTTCAAGGCCGTCAAATGAAACCGACAGTCTTTCGGGTATATAGTAAAAATAGTATTCGCTCCAAAGGTTTTTTAGAGCCGCTGTCGTGCCGTCTTCATCACGTATTACATAAACATTATAATCATTTACATATTCTTTATCGGTTTTTGCCTGATCAAATGTTACGGTAAAGCCGTTATCGCAAATATCCGTAATGGATACAGCGGCATCATCTCCGAAATAAGGCGCGTCAGTTGTTTTATACCTGTCGTCGGTATAAATAAACGATTTAGGATTCCACGGCTCATCAATTTTCCAAACAAACGGGAAGAAATTATCGGTTATCAAATCATAAGGATAAATGCGGACTCTGCCTTTTTCATCCGCCTCCACAATCAGCATCTGAGCGGCAATATCGCAGCGCGGCGGAATTGTTCCGTAATACTTGTCAAATTCATCATTTTCAAAGTAAAGCAGAGTGCCGGTACCCAGGCAGGTGAAATGCCTCTGATGTATTGAGCGCGGATCGTTTATCGGAGCGTGTGAATGGCCGGAGAAATCAATTATCTGAGGATAATTGCAGAGAATCTCATTCAGGTCATCCTGACCCCAGTTTATGCTGCCGTATACAGTGCCTGAGATATGCGGATGCTGGAAGAAGAATATAGGTTTTGTATGGCTGTCTTTTGAGGCTTCTTTCAGTGCGGAAGAAGCAAACTCCTTTTCGGGCTCATCAAAATCACATCTTTTTGTGCAGCTTAAGCTGATAAAATGAAATCCGTTTATAACCATATGAGTGTCAGGCTCAAGATTGAAAATTTCCCTGAGCCTTGATCTCGCCCCCTCGGGCGAATCGTAACCGAATTCATGAGAAGCGAGAGAAACATTGACATATGTTCCGGGCCTGATATAATCGTCAAGCGTTTTTTTGAAGCATCTCATCTGTTCGGGCGAGCCGCTGTTGGCAAAATCGCCCACAACATAGACGGCGTCAAGGTTTTTATAATCATCCTTTTCGCTCAGCTCATATGATTTTTCAATCGCGTGTTTCATACGGTCACGGGCAACAGTATTCTCATCCTTGTAGTGGACATCACTGCAGACCATAAACCTCAGAGCAGGTTTAAAATCGGGATCAAACATTTTTTATCACCTTTTAAAAAAGCCGCATTCAGTTTTCCGAATGCGGCTGATTTGGAATCTGTTATTGATTTCTGAACTTGATTATTGTGCCGAGTGAAAGATTGATAACATCTTTGAGAACTTTCATAACGCCGGCAAAACCGCCGATATTCTGGATAAGAGGCTTGAAGTTATTGTTCCAGAATCCTTTCCAGTCCATAGCCGCGATTCTCTTCCAGATTCTCGCAAACATATTGCCATCAATTTCGGGGGTTGCGGGAGAATCGAATTTCTCACTAACGATTACATAGCCACCCTTTGTGGATGTACACTTGCTGATCTTGATATAGTATGTGCCTTCAGCGAGACCGTTCACATCAATTTCAAGAGGCTTTTGGGGAGTAACGGCAACATTATTGTATTTTTCAAGAGTTTTACCGGACTTGATAACAGAAACATACCAGCTTGCGGAATCGTCATTGCCTTCATCAGCCTTAACGGTAATCTTATATTTCTGATTATCGGATTTGACAGCGAACTTGAACATATCAATATCTTTGTCAAATGAAATTGTGCCGTAGATGGTCTTGCCGAGAGTCAGAGTGTTGGCATAATTGGTGTCGTAGTTGAACTCTTCTTCGCACTTGTCATTATTCTTTGTCCAGACTCTGATTTTGTAGAGCGCGCCCGATGAGGGAGCATTTGAAGAGCTGACGGTAATAAAGTATGTACCTTCTTTAACACCGACATCGGCACTGACGCAGAAGCCTTCGGGATTGCCGCTTGAAGGCTCGCAATCGGTTGAAGCAACATTGTACTGGCAGATGAGCTCTTTGTTGTATTCATCACCGGGAATCATATAAGCGGAAACGGTGTATGTAACGCCGGGTGTGAGTGCTACAAGTTCAATTGAGAAATAGCCCGTGGGAGAATGGAATTTGAAATAGTCCACATCGGAAGAGCCCGAAAGAGTGCCGTAAGTTGTTTTTGAATAATAGCCCGCTGTTGCGCTGATTTCGTCAGCAGTGGCTTTATCGTTGTTGGACTCGGATTCGGTGATAAGGTTAGAGTCAAGGCTGACGGAAATTGAATACTCATCACTTACATTGATTGAGCCGCTCTCAACTTTTACAAGGTAAATGCCGCCGGGAATAAGCACCTGTGAGGAGCTTGAATCCTTGGCATCGCCTTTTACGCTGAAGGATGAAACTGCCTTTGCGGTGTCACCTTCGGCAAAAACGGAAACTTTGTAATAAACAGCGGACGTACCGGTGCCGGGATGTGAAAACTTGAATGTGGCAAGACCCATGGAAGTGCCGAGATCGACTTTGAACCAGTCAATATCATCCACGTCATCAAGCTTACCCTTTATTTTGGACGAAATGGTAAAATCGTTTGCAGTGGCCGGTGTGTCATTATCTTCCTTTTCAACTGTATCAGCTGCCATAGCTACAGCAATACAACCGAAGGCAAGAATAACTGCCAGCAATACGGAAATCATTGTTTTTAATGCTTTCATCTGTTTTTCCTCCTTAATAATAAAAGCAGGTCGGTTTTCTGTACTTTATCATATTTTTTAATATTTGTCAAAACATTTTAATTATATTTAACAAATATTTAAATATTAACTTCTTCCCGCGATATGAGTTTAATGCCCGTGACAATCCAGTCAAAGCTGTCTGTATTCAGAACACAGCCGCAATATTCACATACCGATGAGTTGTTTATATTGACAGTCGCCCCGCAGTTAGGGCAGTTCTGAGCACTCAGAGAAAAAGAGTCGCCCGTTTTTTTGGAGGCCTCTCTCTCAAGGGTCCACTCAACTGTGATAAACTTTTCGGTATTCATCCCTGAAGTAACCGGTTTTCCCTCGGAATTGATTTTATAATCGGTCATCCTCGAACGGATTTCCGCAATTATCACATCATTGTCCCCGTCGCTTTTCCAGCCGGAAACCGAGGAAGATAAAACGGTAAGCTTGTCATAAACGTGGGTCAGCC
>JAEELT010000002.1 GCA_016282855.1 Clostridiaceae bacterium
GGCGATTATGAGGGCAGCCAGCTTGATGACAGCCTTATGCCTTATTGGTCAAGCTGTGAGTTCCAGTCGAGATTTGACGATGCAGGCGGCGCTTTCATCCTTCTGCCCAGAGCTCCGGAAGATCAGAAGACATACTGGAATGAGGGCTTTATTGAGCCTCTGCGCGCTCTTATTGATGCTTTTATCGCCGAGCACAAAGATAATGTTGACACTACAAGAATTGCCGTTACCGGTTCTTCCGCCGGCGGCGGAATGGTCTGGCTTATGCTTGAGGCGTTCCCCGGTCTGTTCTCCTGCGCATTTCCTCTTGCGTCAACAGTTACTCCTTCCAAAGACACCATTAAATCCGCCGCGGGTACAGCCATATGGATTCTCGCAAGCCAGAAGGACCCCGTTGTCAATTATAATTTCAGCACACTGAAAATCTGGAAAAACGTTATTAAAACCAATAATAATCCGCAGAATTGCCGCCTTTCCACTTTCCAGAAGGTTTATAAGCCCGACGGTGAGCCGGCATCTGACAATCACCACCTTGCCACCGTTATAACTTACGATCTGCACACCATCGACGAAGGCGTTTACCCCGATGTTGAAACAATTGACGGCAACGGCAATGTGCTCGATCTTACTTCTCCCAACGGTATTATTACCTGGATATCCTCAATTCATTCGGATTATGACGGTACTCCTTCCGAGGGGCATACCGGTAACCTCAATTACAGCCTGTGGACAAGAATATGCAACGCTTACCAGGACTGGCTTTACAGCGTTGTGCATGTGTTCCAGATTGCTCTCGGCTTAACTTGAGCTCAATCATGTAACAGAAGCCGAGCCGGCTTTTTGAATTTATTTTAACATATAAATCCGTTCGGCAGCTTTTTCAGCCGGACGGAATTTATATCTGCAAAGGAATCCGGTGATAAAATGAAGTCGTTTACCATCGGCAGCAATGACGCGGGTCAGAGGCTTGATAAGTTTATATCAAAAGCCGTTCCGCTGTTGCCTCAGGCACTGATGTATAAGTACATCAGGAAAAAAAGAATAAAAGTCAATTCCGGCAGGGGAGAGATTTCGTGTAAGCTTGAGCAGGGCGATGTTGTTGATATGTATATCAGCGATGAGTTTTTCGCGCCGGCGGCAGAGAAATACGACTTTCTTAAAGCATCAAAAAATCTCAGCGTACTTTATGAAGATGAAAATGTGATGTTGCTTGACAAGCCTGCGGGTCTTCTTTCGCACCCCGATGAAACCGAGTATAATGACACGCTTATCACCAGAGTGAAACGCTGCCTGTATGAACGCGGCGAATATGACCCGTCGGATGAAAACTCTTTCTCTCCTTCGCTCGTTAACAGGATAGACAGAAACACCACCGGCATAGTTATCGCCGCCAAAAACGCGGAGTCCCTGAGAATTCTCAATCAAAAGCTGAAAGACAGAGAGATTCACAAGTATTACCTTTGCGCTGTTCACGGCATTTTCAAAGAAAAAGCCGGGCTTCTTACCGCTTTTATGGTAAAGGACGAGAAAAAAAACAAGGTAACTGTTTTTGCGCAGGCTGTACCGGGCGGCAAGACCATGAAAACCGGATACAGAGTCCTGAAAGAGGGCAAGGGTCTCACTCTTCTCGAGGTCGAGCTTTTAACCGGAAGAACTCATCAGATAAGGGCGCATCTCGCTTATGAAGGTCATCCGCTTGTAGGCGACGGCAAATACGGCACCAATGAGCTGAATAAACCTTTAGGTTACAAGAAACAGTTTCTTTGTTCTTACCGTCTCGAGTTTGATTTTTCAACAGACGGCGGTATGCTGAATTATCTTAATCACCGTTCATTTGAGCTTAAAAATGTATGGTTTGCCGATGAGTTTCCCGATTATGCGCATAAATAATTCTGCAAACCGGCATAAAAATCAATAAAATACTTGTAAAAATCATATTTTTAGTATAAAATATATTTATTATGCGCGTATAATATATACTTACAGTGTATCTGCGCGCCCGGGCGTCGACTCCGAGTGAGGGCAGCTCCCGAATAATCAGAAGAAAAGGATGAACAAGCAAATGGCCAAGAATGAAACCAAAAGCAAGGCAGAGCTTTACCGCGAAGAGCGTAAAGAAAGAATTGCAAAAGCCAACAAAAAGAATGCTAAAAGCATAGAAGCCGGCAAAACTGCGGGTAACATCATCAAGAAAGCTGTTGCCATAGTTGTTGTATGCGCTATAGTTATCGGCGTCGGTTATGTGGCAGTCAAAAACACCGGCCTTGTAAGGAGATTTGCTCCCGCCGTTAAATTTGCGGACGGCACTTCCCTTAGCGCAAACGAATTCAATTATTATTACTACAATGCTTATTCCTATACCGTAAACCTTTCACAGTATATGGCTCAGTACGGCGCAGCTGCGGGTCAGATTTATGACACGACAAAAGCGCCCGACAAGCAGACCACTACAGATTCCGACGGCAAAGAGATTACTTATGACGAGTATTTCAGAAAGCAGGCAATAGAGCTCGCTTCCGCCGTCAAGGCTTTCAATGAAGAAGCTAAAGCCGAAGGATACAAGCTTGATGACGATGTCAAAGCCGAAATAGACGAGACTATTGAGAATTATAAGTCCAACGCATCCGAAAACGGCTTCTCTCTCAATGCGTATCTCAGGTCATCATTCGGCCCCGGCATAAATGAAAAGAAGTTCAGACAGCTTGTTGAGGAGCAGGAGATTTACGAGCACTATCGCGAGTATAAAGAAGAGAAATTCGGTGCCGACATTTCCGAAGACGAGCTCAGCAAAGAGTATAAAGACAATCAGAAACTCTACGATTACACCGATCTTCGCTACTATAAATTCTCAGGCGAAGTTCTTGAAGCTGAAGACGGCGAAACCGATGAAGCCCTTAAGGCAAGACAGGATAAAGCCAATAAAGCTCTCTTTGCCGATGCAAACGCTGTGTTTGACAAAGCTGCCGATTTAGCATCCCTTGAGAAGGCTATCGGCGAGTATCTCGACAAGAAAGATGCCGAGAATGCAAAAGATGCTGACAAAGCCGATTCCGCTGATAAAGAAGAATCAAAAGCCGAAGATAAAGAAGATAAAGAGTACACCACCGAGGTTACCAGAGCCAAGTATGACAGCATTAACGGTACTCTCAATGATACCGCTGCTGACTGGGCGTTTGATTCTGCCCGTAAAGCAGGCGACAAGAATATATTCACAGACGAAAACAGTGCGTTTATAGTTTATGTTGAGAAGCCCGCTTACAACGGCTACAGCGTTGATGTGCGTCATCTCCTTGTTTCTTTCAATGCGGCTGATTCAGAAAATGTAACAGACGAAGAGAAAGCAGCTGCCAAAGAGAAGGCAGAGGGCTTCCTTGCAGAGTGGAAAAACGGTGAAAAGACCGAAGAGTCATTTGCCGAGCTTGCCAAAGCAAACACCGAAGACACCGGCTCTGCCGAAAACGGCGGCCTTTACGCGGGCATCAGAGCATCCGACAGCTATGTGGAGCCCTTCCTTGACTGGTCGTTTGATCCTGACAGAAAAGTCGGTGACTGCGAGATAATCGAATCCACTTACGGCTATCACATCATGTATTTCTGCAAGGCCAACACCGATGATCCCGACTGGAAGGATACCATCCGCACCGATAAGGCCAAGGACCTTTATGACGCTTATGAAGAGGAAGTTCTTGCCGAAGACGGCAAATACGCTTCCACTCCCAGTGAATTCTGGACCAATCGTATCAAGGATGAATTCTGCAAGAAAATCAGCAGAAATATAGCTCTTCAGGGCTGATAAAGCATAAATAATAAATCAGGAGGAAGCCGAATTATATACATATTCCGGCTTTCTCCTTGTGCTTTAATAACGGAGGTGTACTGATGTATAATTTTGTTCCCGTGCTTACTTATATTGAAAACGGCAAAAAGATAAAGTCTGACAAGACAGACTGTGATTTATACTCGCTTGAGATTGTTTCGTCAGGTGACGCAGTCAGATGTGTTATTCATCCCAAAAAGAGGATTCAGCTTTTTTCCTTTGCGGTTGAAACGCGTAAAACAATGACCGATGACGAGGTCTTTTTCGTAAACGGATTTCAGTCCTGGTCAACCACCCGCGAGTGTAAAAAAACAGATAAGATTTCAAACGTGAATTCCCTGGCTAATATCAGCGCCTTTACAAAGCGTCTGGCAACCATGTCCGGCGACTATAGTTTTACTGTTTACGGTCAGGCGGGCAGGTTTCACTCATTTACCTACACATACTTCCGCAAGGGTGAATGCGTTGAGCTTTTCGGCTCCGCCTGCGAAAGAACCGGTTATACTGTTTTTGAAATTGATAATAACGAAGGCGTATTCCGCGTTATCAAGGATGTTGAGGGCGTCAGCGTACAGGATGATTATGAACTGATGAACATAAGAATGTACAGCGGCGGATACGATGAGGTTTTTGACGCTTATTTCTCAGGCCTTAATCTTCGCAAGCCCAAAATATCGCATCTCTCCGGCTACACCTCATGGTACAATTACTTTCAGAAAATAGACGAAAATATAATCCTGCGCGATCTTGACGGTCTTGACAGGGCAAAGGAGGCCGTATCCATTTTCCAGATTGACGACGGCTATGAAACCTTTGTCGGCGACTGGCTTGACGTTGATAAGAAAAAGTTTCCGGGTGGGATGAAGGCCATTGCGGACAGAGTTCACGAAAAGGGCTATCTTGCGGGTATATGGATTGCTCCTTTTTCCGTTCAGAGAGTTTCCAAAGTCGCAAAAGAACATCCGGACTGGCTCATAAAAGATAAAAAAGGCAAGAACGAATGGGGCTGCTTTGCCTGGGGCGGGGCATATACGCTTGATATGTACAACCCTCAGGTGCGCGAATATATAAAGCACTTTTTTGACGTAATCCTCAATGACTGGGGATACGATATGGTCAAACTTGATTTCCTCTATTCAGAGGCAACTGAGCCGCGTTACAATAAATCACGCGGTCAGATTATGTGCGAGGGTATGGATTTCCTGCGTGAGTGCGTGGGTGAAGAGAAACTCATCCTCGGCTGCGGTATGCCTCTCGGAGCAGGCTTCGGAGTGGTTGACGCCTGCCGCATCAGCTGCGATGTGGACCTCGTTTACGGCGGTAAGTTCTACAATAAACTCGGCGTAAACGGTGAAATACCCTCCGCCAAAAACGCAATCAACAATTCAATTTTCCGCCGTCATCTTAACGGCAGAGTTTTTTGCAATGACCCTGATGTTTTCTTCCTCAGAAAGGATAATCTTAAATTCACTGATGAACAGAAGCTCCTTCTTGCCAAGGTTAACAATATGTTCGGCGATGTTCTTTTCGTTTCCGACAACGCGGGCGATTACGGCGAAAAAGAGCTCGAAATCCTTAAAAAGAGCTTTGCAAAGAGCAACGCCGTTGTTCATTCGGCTTTCAGAACGGATGAGGATAACATTGAGGTCAGATATACCGAAAACGGTGAGGAAAGACTCTTTGCTTTCAATATCAGAACAGGTCATATAAAATCCGAATAATGCAGGTGAAATAATGAGAGTTGTAGTTAAAGTAGGCACTTCTACATTGACACACAATACAGGCAGAATAAATATCAGGCGTGTCGAGACTCTGTGCAGGGTGCTCAGCGATCTTAAAAACGCCGGAAATGAAATCATACTTGTTTCATCGGGCGCCATAGGCATGGGAGTGGGCAAACTGATGCTCAGCAAAAAACCCGATGATATTCCCACCAAGCAGGCTGCTGCCGCTGTGGGCCAGTGCGAGCTGATGTATGTTTATGACAATGAGTTTTCAAAGTATAATCATAACGTGGCTCAGATATTGATAACCGGCAATGATGTTGAAAACCCTCAGAATCTGCTCAACTTCCAGAATACCGTAAACCGTCTGCTTGAATTCGGGGTGCTGCCCGTAATCAATGAGAATGATACCGTCTCTACCGATGAGATTGCCATCGGAGACAATGACGCTCTCGGCGCTATTGTGGCATCACATATCGGGGCTCAGAGGCTTATAATTCTCTCCGATATAGACGGCCTTTATAATAAGGATCCTTCGCTTTTCCCCGATGCCGTGCTTATTAAAGAGGTGCACAGAATCACCCCCGAAATCACCCTTATGGGCGGCGGAAAGGGCTCAAGCCTGGGTACCGGCGGAATGCGCACAAAGCTTCACGCTGCGCAGATAGCAATGGAAGCAGGGGTTGAAATGATAATCGCCAACGGCAGAAACCCCGAAATCCTTTATGATATTTCCGACGGTAAAGAGGTCGGAACAAGATTTTTTGCCGAAGACTGAGGTGAAACAGTTATGACAACTTCGGAAATACTTGACAGAGCCGTCAGGGCAAAAGCGTCGGTAAAGTCGCTTTCGCCGGATGAAAAAAACGCCGCAATAGCTTCAATGGTCAGCGCTCTTATTGCCGGTGAAAAGGAAATCCTTGAGGCTAATGAGCTTGATCTTGAAAACTCCCGCGGGCGCATTTCTGATGTTATGCTTGACAGACTCGCGCTCAATCATAACAGAATAGTATCAATGGCTCAGGGAATGTCGGATGTTGCCGCTCTGCCCGATCCAAACGGCAAAATCGTTACCGAAACGCTCAGGCCGAACGGTCTGGTTATTGATAAGGTGCTTGTTCCCATGGGCGTAATAGGTATTATCTATGAGAGCAGACCCAATGTTACATCCGATGCCGCCGTGCTTTGCTTCAAAAGCTCAAATGTATGTATACTCAGAGGCGGCAAGGAGGCTTACCGCTCATCCAAGGCGATTACGCAAGCTCTCAGAAAGGGTCTTGAAGCCGCAGGTGTCAACCCCGACGCAATACAGCTTGTTGATGATACTTCCAGAGAGAGTGCCGGCGAAATGATGACGGCAACAGGCAAAATCGACCTTCTTATCCCGAGAGGGGGAAGAGGTCTGATAAAAGCCTGCAAAGAAAACGCAAAGGTTCCCTGCATTGAAACGGGCACCGGCATCTGCCATATATTTGTTGAAAAATCCGCCGATATTGATATGGCGCTTAATATAGTTGACAATGCCAAAACATCTCGTCCCTCAGTCTGCAATGCCTGCGAGGTTTGCATAGTGGATGAGGCGATAGCCGCTGAGTTTCTTCCGAGGCTTCAGGAGAGGCTGACCGCCGGCAGGGAGCACCCCGTAAAGTTTGTTCTCGATGAAAAAGCCGCGGAGATAATTGACGGTGAAGCCGCAGGGGAGGATGCGTTCGATACCGAATATCTTGACTATATCCTTGCTGTAAGGGTGGTTAACGGCGTTAAAGAGGCTGTGGACCATATAACCGCTCACTCCACTCATCACAGCGAAGCTATAGTCACGAGCGATAACGATGCTGCGGAATATTTTATCAACAATACCGATTCGGCAGCAGTTTACGTAAACGCTTCTACCAGATTCACTGACGGCGGCGAATTCGGGCTCGGATGTGAAATGGGCATTTCGACCCAGAAAATGCACGCCCGCGGTCCTATGGGGCTCGAGGAGCTTATGACTTATCACTATGTTATCAACGGAAAAGGTCAGGTGAGATAAATGTATAAATTCGGCTTCATCGGCGCCGGCAATATGGGGTCGGCAATCGCAAGGGGAATGTGCAAGAATGTCGCTCCTTCCGAAATCGCTGTTTGCGATACAGACTCTGCCAAAACACAGGCGCTGTCAGCCTCAACCGGGATAGCCGTTACGGATATTGATGATATAGCCGGCAATTCCCGCTATATAGTTCTCGCTGTCAAGCCGCAGGCTCTTGCGGGTGTGCTCGGCAGCATAAAAGAAACACTTTTTGCCAGAAGTGACAGGTTTGTTTTTGTCTCTATGGCGGCGGGTACCGCTATTTCCAGAATCACTGATATTCTTGGAAAGTCATTTCCCGTAATCAGAATTATGCCCAATGTTCCCTGCTCTGTAGGCGCCGGTATGACACTGTGCGCTCCCGACACACAGGTGACAGAAGAAGAGCTTGACGCTTTTATATCCTCTTATGAGGGCTGCGGAGCAGTAGATGTGATTGAGGAAAGTAAGATGGACGCTTTCTCAATAGTGACCGGCTGCGGGCCTGCGTTTGCCTATCTTATGATAGAGGCGCTTGCCGACGGCGAAGTTGAGTGCGGGGTGCCCAGAGACAAGGCTTATCTTTACGCCGCGAAAATGCTTGAGGGCTCAGCAAAGCTGATGCTTGAAAGCGGTAAGATTCCTTCGGCTCTCAAAGACTCCGTGTGCAGCCCGGGCGGCACAACCATAGAGGGAGTGAGAGCGCTTGAAAGCGGCGGTTTCAGAAGCGCGCTGATTGAAGCTGTAAGAGCGTCATACAGCAGAACCCTTGAACTCGGCAAATGAGTTTATTAAAAGTTTTTAATGCGTTCTGCATCTTGCTGTGTCTTGAATATACTGAAATTTAACGGAATCTTACAGTTCTGATTTAACGGAGTACGGAATTTATTCTGTACTCCGTTCTGTATTGCATTCTTATTTGTATTGTGGTAATATGCAAAAGGTTATTTTAAAATAATAAAAACAAGAGGTGTATTTATGTTTAACATGCAGATTCTTGCCTTTATCATCTATTTCGCTTTGATTATAGGTGTAGGCATATTCTTCTTTATCAAGACAAAAAACGGCAGTGAAAAGGATTATTTCCTCGGCGGCCGTTCAATGGGTCCCTGGGTTACGGCTATGAGCGCACAGGCCTCTGATATGAGCGGCTGGCTTCTCATGGGCTTCCCCGGCAGTATCCTTGCCTTCGGTATGGGTAAGGTATGGATCGGTATCGGCCTTGCGATAGGCACCACTCTTAACTGGATTCTTGTTGCCAAAAGGCTTCGCCAGTTTTCTGTTGCCGCGAATGACTCCATAACTATCCCTCAGTATCTTAAAAACAGATTCCTTGAAGAGAGTAAAGCGCTTCAGATTATCTGCGCCATAATTTTCCTTGTTTGCTTCACGGCGTATGTTGCTTCAAGCTTTCTTGCCGGAGCAGCAGTTTTCACAAAGGTTCTTCCTTCCGTTCCTCAGGAAACCGCACTCACCATATTTGCTCTCATCATTGTGCTTTATACTTTCCTCGGCGGCTTCAAAGCAGTCTGCTGGACCGACTTTTTCCAGGGCCTTATGATGCTTGCCGCCCTTCTCGCTGTTCCTATTCTTATTGTTAAAAGCGCGGATTTCTCAGCTGCAAACATCACCAGGGAGTATGCTCTTCAGGATGGCACAGTGAGCGCTTTTAATTTCAATCCCTTCTCATCAAGCTGGACTGATATAGTTTCCGGTCTCGGCTGGGGCCTCGGTTATTTCGGCATGCCTCACATTATTGTCAGATTTATGTCCGCTAAGAATTCAAAGACAATCAAAAAATCCGCCGTTATCGGTATTATCTGGGTTATTCTTTCACTCGGTGCCGCCATTACTATCGCTATTCTCGGCAGAGCTCTTTATGCCGAAGAGCTTCTTGCGGCCGGCCTTCAGGAGAGAATTTTCATAAAGTGCACCGAGCTTTTCCCCGCTTTCTTAGGAGGACTGCTCCTTTCGGCAATAATTGCCGCTGCGATGAGTACGGCTGATTCACAGCTTCTTGTTGCTTCATCTTCTTTTACAAGCGATATTTACAAGCCTGTTATCAGAAAGAACGCATCCGACAAGGAAGCCCTCTGGGTAGGCAGACTCCTTGTTCTCTTTATCGCTGTTGTTGCTTATTTCATTGCCGGCAGCAAATCCGATGCCGCAAGCGGCATAATGAATCTTGTTGAAAACGCCTGGGGCGGTTTCGGCGCTTCATTCGGCCCTGTTATTATACTTTCACTCTTCTGGAAGCGGTTTAACTACAAGGGCGCGGTCGCGGGCGTTGTTTGCGGCGCTCTGACCGATGTGCTGTGGCTCATATTTGTCAATAACGCTGATAACGGCTTCTATCTTTATGAGATAGTTCCCGGCTTCATAGTCGGCACTCTTGCTGCTGTTATTGTTACTCTTGTTACTCCCGAGCCGAAACAGGAAGTAAAAGAACTGTTTGACAGAGCGGTCAGTATGGCTGACGACGAATAATCAATACAACCGAATAATCTTTTACGGTGCGAATCTTGTGGATTCGCATCGTTTTATTTGACTTTATATACAACCTGTAGTATAATATTAAAGAATTTATAACTGGAGGAATAATATGAAATACGAAATTAAAGGCACTCCGCTCCCCGTGGTTGAAATTGCGCTTGATTCAGGCGAGAGCATAAAATGCCAGGGAGGCGCAATGAGCTGGATGAGCGGCAATATGCAGATGGAAACATCAGGCGGCGGTCTTGGCAAAATATTTACAAAAGCTATTACCGGCGAGGCCCTTTTCCATAACATTTACACTGCAAGAGGCGGTGAAGGGTATATCGCTTTTGCAGCTTCGCTCCCCGGTCAGATTCTTGCTGTTCCCGTTACCCCCGGCAACGATATTATATGCCAGAAATCATCATACCTTGCTTCAACGCCGGGTGTTGAGATAAGCGTTAGTTTTCAGAAAAAGCTCGGCGCCGGCTTCTTCGGCGGTGAAGGCTTTATTATGCAGAGAATCAGAGGTGACGGTCTGGTTTTCCTTGAGATTGACGGTATGGCCGAAACCAAACAGCTTGCCGCCGGTGAGAGGCTTATTGTTGATACCGGCATTCTTGCTCTTATGGATGCGACCTGCTCAATAGATATAGAAACTGTAGGCAGTGTTAAAAACGCCATATTCGGCGGCGAGGGTCTCTTTAATACGGTTATAACCGGTCCCGGCAATGTTACCCTGCAGACAATGCCCGCATCACGCCTTGCATCTTCCATTGTAAGCCCTGCAATGAAATCAAGGTAAACATATATGAGCACAGTGAAATTTATAGCTCATAAGGGCTACAGCGGGAAATACCCCGAAAACACCGAGCTTGCCTTCCTTAAGGCGGCGGAGAACGGTTTCGACGGAGCTGAAACCGATGTCAGAATAACGGCAGACGGCAAATTCATTATAAATCACGACAGTGAAGTCAGATTTGCCGACGGTTCGGTTATGACAGCCGAAGAAACCGATTATGAAACCCTTCTCTCTAAGCCCATAAAAAACAATACCACCGATGATGAGGTTTATGTATGCCCGTTCAGGCGTTATCTTGAAATAATGAAGCAAAATGATATGATTTGCTTTGTTGAAATCAAGAGTAAGCTCAACTATGAGCAGATAAAAAGCATTTACGACCTTATGAGCGAAGTGTATGACCTTAAGAAGTGTATAGTTCAGTCCTTCGATTTTGAAAATATCACACTTTCGCGAAGGTATGTGCCCGATATTCCGGTTATGCTCACTTACGGTTCGGGCGAAAAGCATCTCGGTTATGAGCGCTGTTTTGAGGGCGGATTCTCGATTGACGCCGATTATACCATTCTCGACGATGAAATGATAGCCGCGTTCCGCTCAAGGGGGCTCGAAATAGGAGTATGGACAGTAAATGATATTGATGCTTTCAACGAGCTGAAAAACAGGGATATAGACTATATTGAGTCCGATTATTTCTGCGGATAACCCGATAAATAAAAAGAGCTTGCGGATAATATCGCAAGCTCTTTTCTGTGTGCGTTTTTTATTTCTTTTTGCTTTTTTCCACGGAGAAGCTTCTGTTTTCATTGAAGAAACGGGCTACATCGCCCTTTTCGTTGAGCTCAATGGTAAAAACATACTGAAACTTTTTGCCGTAAGGGGAAAGATACAGCTTGCCTCCGTATGAAGAATATGTGCCTGTATATGTGTTGCCGTTATAGTCCTCTTTATATACGCCCTCCGAGAAAGAAATAGCGTCATTTGCGCCGCTTTCTTCTGCAGCGTAAAGCCCGTTGAATTTATCTGACACCGGCTTTATTTTTCGCGAGCAGGAGGCGAGCGGGACTGCGATTGAGGCTATGAGAACAAGAACACAGATTAGGGATAATTTTTTTTTCATAAACAAACTCCTTTACAGCGTAAAACTTAAGCCCGATTCTTTCAGCAGAGCGTAAAAGTTATACTCAAGCGGGCCGATACAGGTCAGATCCTTGCTTGTGTTATCAAGCAGAAAAAACAAATCGCTTCTGCCTTTGCCTTCTCCGATTTCAATCCCCGTTATGTTGACTTCGCTCAGGGAATCATACATCGACTGAAGGTCTCTGCATTTTTCAGCCGGCATCCTGTGCTCTCCGAACGGAGTGCGGATGATTGCGCAGGTTTGCTCGAACACTCCTGACAGCGCGTGCGCGGTTTCGATAAGCACGTCATTTGATTCAAGCATAAAAGTTACAATTCTTCTGTTTCTGCCAATCAGGCTCCTGTCACTTATCAGCTTCATCAGAGTGTTACCTTCGGTTTATTTTCTAATATTATAAGCTTTTTTCATCATTTTTGCAACTATAATGTTTAATTTTTGTTAATGTGTTATTGATATTTATATATTGAATTATCGGGCGTATAATTGTATAATATATTCCGTACAAAACGCATTATGCTTTATTAAGGAGATTATAAAATGAAATCCGTAAAAACCATCAGAAGACTTCTGTGCATTATACTTGTTATCGCGGTTACAGCCGGCACGGGCAGTGTGATGCTTTCAAATGCGGCTGCCGCCTCCGACAAAGTCGCGCGCCTTTATCTCTGCTCCAACTGGCGCAAGCTTTACTCAACCCCTCACGCGTTTATTTATGTTGAGAATCTTTCGGGCGGCGACATTACCGTAGGCGCCTATACCTGCCATAAGGGCGAAGGGGTTTCGGTTGGAACGTCCGCTTTTGCCCAGATAAACGGCTTCGGCGTGTATTACAATCTTGAGTCATATAACGGTAATAAAAGAGGCCTTGACAACTGCGTTTATATGGTCAGGGATATAACTGCCGCAGAGCTTAAAAAAATGTCTGATTTTATTGTTAACAACAATTACTGGGAAGCTATAGCGCTTAACTGCGTTTATTTTTCCGTAAGCTGCTGGAACAAAGCGGGCGGTGACTATATTGTTCCAATAGACCTTCCTCCGCATATTCTCAGAATGGAGATTAAAAACCATCCTCACGGTCAGGATGACCTGAAAATGTATTTCCCGGACAGCAGCAGAGTATATAAACAGCGCGGCAGCGGCAGCGGAGCTTACCTTGAACCGGTCAGGAATTCCGCGCTCAACTGCACTATCGGATAAAAAGTTATTGACAAATCTGTAAAATAATAAGATAATATTATTTACCTCTGCGCTAAAGTAAACAATATTATAAGGTGATAAAATTGATATTTAACAAAGACGGAAGCAACATAGGCGATATTCTTTTAAGAGAAGGCAAGATTACCCAGGAAAAGCTGGACATTGCAATTGCCGATGCCGAAAAGAATAATAAACCGCTCAGAGAAAGCCTGATTGACCTTAAATTCTGTGAGGCCGATGCCATTGCTATGGCTCAGGGCGAGCTGCTCAATGTGCCGTACATCAGCCTCAGAGCAATGACTCTTCCCCCTGAAATAGTCAAGCTTGTCAGCGGCAGCATTCTCAGAAAGCACAATGTGTGTCCGATAGAGTTCTATAACGGCATGATGGATGTTTTGGTGCTTGCCATGGCAGATCCTCTTGATGTTAACGCTCTTGACGATATATCCATGATTACGGGCTGCCAGATTGAGCCGAGAATAGCTACTATGGGCGAGATAAACCACTTGCTCGATAAGTACTACGGCTCTGACGAAGCTATGTCCGCCGCTGAGCAGTTTACAAAAGACAGAGAGTCCAAAGTAACTGAGCTTACAGAGGAAGAGAAGCGCGAGCAGGAGAATCTTAATTCGGCGCCTATCGTTATGCTTGTTCGCTCCATTTTCGAGCAGGCGGTGCGTTCGCGTGCATCCGATATTCATATTGACGCCCAGGAAACACAGGTTGTTGTCCGCTACCGTATAGACGGCGTTCTTGTCAAGGTTATGACTTACGATATTATGCTTATGCCCGTTATCGTAACCCGTCTTAAGATTATGGCGAGCCTTGATATAGCCGAGAAACGTAAACCTCAGGACGGCCGTATCACAATCATTGTTGACCGCAGCGAATACGATATCCGTGTATCCATCCTTCCCACATCATACGGTGAGAAGATCGTTATGCGTATTGCTTCCACAGTTGCCCTTACCCGTACCAAGGCACAGCTCGGTATGAAGCCCTGGGAGCTTGAGCGCTTTGATCATATCATTTCAAACCCCAACGGTATTATCCTCGTTACCGGACCTACCGGTTCCGGTAAATCCACAACGCTTTATACCGCTCTTTCCGAGCTTAATGATGACGCCGTTAATATCATAACGGTTGAGGACCCTGTCGAGGCGAACATCTCCGGTCTTAATCAGGTTCAGGTTAATGTGAAAGCCGGCCTTACATTCGCTTCCGCTCTTCGTTCAATACTCCGTCAGGACCCTGATATTATCATGATAGGTGAGATCCGTGACTACGAAACAGCTTCCATAGCCGTTCAGGCTTCTATCACGGGCCACTTGGTTGTTTCCACTCTGCATACCAACTCATCCGCGGCTACAATCACACGTCTTCTTGATATGGGCGTTGAGTCCTTCCTTCTTGCCGACTCTGTTGTCGGTATCATTGCTCAGCGTCTTGTGCGTAAGCTCTGCACACATTGCAAGAAGCCTAGAGAAGCTACGGAAGACGAAAAGAAGTATATGGGCTGCCCCGTTGACGAGCCTCTTACCATTTATGAGCCGGGCGGCTGCCCGATGTGCTCCGATACAGGCTTTTACGGGCGAACCGCTGTTTTTGAAATAATGGAGATAACCCCCGAACTTAAGCATCTCATCACTTCAAAAGCGAGCACAAGAGAACTTAAAGAGCAGGCTCTCGCAGACGGAATGCACACTCTTCATATGGCCGCTTCTGACTATGTTAAAGAAGGCATTACCACTGTAAAAGAGCTTATGAAAGTTTCGTTCGATACATAAATCATCGTTTGCGCTTCGGCGCGCGGCAGGCTTAAACCGAAAACGAAAAAGGCAGTATAAGAAGTACGGGTTGTTAATCCGTACTTCTTTTTTTACAGTTATTCTTATAATAATTGATTTCCTGCTTTTCTCATCATTTCAGCGAGCTTTGCTCAGCCTCTTTCATAGCGTCAAGCAGCTCGTTCATCTCCGCCTGCTCTTCATCGCTCAGGAAGTATCCGCTGCTCAGATAGTCGGCTTCAAGGGAACGCATTTGGGAGGGTTTGACAGAATCGTCAGATGGTGTTATAATACCATCAGTAAGGGATTCTGTTTCCAGAGCGTAACCTACGGGCCGCTCCACATCGTTAATTCGGTGGGCAGAATCCCTTAATTTGTGTGTTAGGTCGTAAAGTATGCGCCTTTTCCGTAAGCGCCTTCGTTCATATTGAATACATCAAAGTCGTTTGCTGTGCCGTGATAGAAGATTCTCGGCGTACCGTCGGCGTTAAGGAGTTTTGTGTTTACTTCTTTGCCGGGGTTAA
>JAEELT010000106.1 GCA_016282855.1 Clostridiaceae bacterium
GCGATTGCTTCGAGAGCGCCTGTCTCAAACTCGAGCTCCACTCCGTCAAGGCGGAAAAGCTCGGTGTATTGCTTGATAATCGCGTTTTTGGGCTCGGTGAGGATCTGAATGAGAGCGTCTCTGTCGAGGTCCCTGAGAGTTGCGATTACGGGCAGTCTTCCGACAAGCTCGGGGATAAGACCGTATTTAACAACATCCTGCTGAACGATTTTGCTCAGCAGATTTTCTTTTTCGTAATCTTTTTTGCTCCTGACATCGGCCTCAAAGCCGACAGCTGAGCCGGACATGCGTTTTTCTATAATCTGCTCAATGCCGTCAAACGCGCCGCCGCAGATGAAGAGAATATTGGATGTGTCAATCTGTATAAACTCCTGCTGCGGGTGCTTTCTGCCGCCCTGGGGAGGCACATTGGCAACGGTACCCTCGACTATCTTGAGGAGCGCCTGCTGAACGCCCTCGCCGCTTACATCCCTTGTAATTGACGGGTTTTCGCTTTTGCGGGCGATTTTATCAAGCTCGTCTATGTAGATAATGCCGCGCTCGGCGCGCTCAATATCATAATCCGCCGCCTGGATGAGGCGCAGCAGAATATTTTCGACATCTTCGCCCACATAGCCGGCCTCTGTCAGAGTGGTGGCGTCGGTGATGGCAAAGGGCACATCGAGAATCTTGGCGAGAGTCTGGGCGAGCATAGTTTTGCCCACGCCGGTGGGGCCGAGAAGCAGCACATTGGACTTCTGGATTTCAACCTCTGTATCTTTCATCGCCATAATGCGCTTATAGTGGTTGTAAACCGCGACGCTCAGCGTGATTTTTGCTTCTTCCTGGCCGATTACATATTCATCGAGCTGCGCTTTGATTTCGCGGGGCTTGGGGAGGGAATCAAAGTCCCTGACTCCGGCGGGGCTTTTGCCCTCGCTGCGGTATCCGTCTTCGCCGAGAATGGAGTTGCACAGCGCTATGCACTCATCGCAGATATAAACTCCGTCACCTTCGATGAGCTTGTTTACCTGGCTCTGACTTTTGTGGCAGAAGGAGCAGGAATGGGTCTGAGTATAACGCTTATCGTCATCTCTGGGCATAGGGGAATCTCCTTTATCTGTGAGCTATTACCTTGTCAACAATGCCGTATTCCTTTGCCTCATCGGCAGAGAGCCAATTGTCTCTGTCGGTGTCAACGGATATTTCCTCAATGGATTTGCCCGTGTTTTCGGCAAGAATGGCGTTGAGTTTCTCTTTGGTTCTCTGAATATGGGCTGCAGCAATCTGCATATCCGTTGCCTGACCCTGCATACCGCCCATGGGCTGATGTATCATTATTTCGCTGTTGGGCAGGGCGTATCTCTTGCCCTTGGTGCCGCTTGAAAGCAGGAAAGCTCCCATAGAGGCGGCCATACCCATGCAGATGGTGGATACATCGCACTTGATATACTGAATTGTGTCATAAATAGCCATGCCCGCGGTAACCGAGCCGCCGGGGCTGTTTATATAGAGACTGATATCCTTGTCGGGATCCTGGCTCTCAAGGTAGAGAAGCTGAGCTACCACGAGGCTCGCGGTGGCGTCGTTTACTTCGTCTGAGAGTACGATTATTCTGTCATTGAGGAGTCTCGAAAAAATATCATAGGAGCGTTCGCCCCTGTTGGTCTGCTCTACTACATAGGGAACGAGTGCCATATTATTACCTCTTTTCGATTAGTGCCTTTATTATTCGGCTTCTTCTTTTTTGTCTTCCTTTGCTTCGGGAGCTTTTGCCACGGCAGAGTCAATCACGAGCTTAGCCGCCTGCTGAATTCTGAGCTGCTTCGCTATAACGTCGGCGGAGACTATTTCCTTGATTTTTTCCACATCAAGGTCATAGTTTTCGGCCATCTTTGTGTATTCCTCTTCAACAGCCGCGTCGTCCACGGTGATGTTTTCAAGCTCTGCTATCTTTTCAACGGCAAGCTCATACTTAACTTCGTTCACTGCGCGCTCTCTCATATTGGCTTTGAATGTGTCAACATCCATACCCATATACATAAGGTAGGTTTCAAAATCAATACCCTGCTGAGCCACTCTGTTGGCAAAGTTCTGAACGCTCTCCTGCGCCTTGTTGTCATACATCACATCGGGGATTTCACCCTCAACATTGTCACACAGAGCCGCTACAACGGCATCCTCAAAGTCATGCTGAGCGTGCTCCTCTTTGTGAGCGAGGAGGTCGGCTTTTATGCCCTCTTTCATTTCGTCAAGGGTATCATAATCCTGGTCTTTTGCAAATTCATCATCAAGCTCGGGGAGCTCCTTGAACTTGATTTCCTTGAGCTTGATTTTGAAAACGGCGTCTTTGGAGGCGAGCTCTTCGGCATAATTCTCGGGGAAGGTTACGTTGATGTCAAACTCTTCGCCTATGCTGTGGCCGATAATCTGCTCCTCAAAGCCGGGGATGAACTGACCGCTGCCTATGGTGAGATTGTAGTTTTCGCCTTTGCCGCCTTCAAAAGCTTCGCCGTCAACAAAGCCCTCAAAGTCAATTACGGTGATATCGCCGTCCTGAACGGCTCTGTCGTCAACATCAACGAGTCTTGAGCCTCTGTCAAGCATAAAGTCGATTTCCTTCTGAACATCCTCATCGGAAACTGACACTTCCGCTTTCTCGGCTTCGAGACCCTTATACTTTGTAACGGTGATTTCGGGCTTGACGGTCACCTTGACCGTGAAATTTGCGCCCTGCTCAACGTCCATAAATTTTATGTCAAGATCCCTGGGCTGGTCCACGGGGTCAATCCCGGACTCTTTATAGGCGTTTTCGATTTCCTCGGGAAAAATTGCCTCAAGGGCTTCCTCGTAGAAGAAATCCTTGCCGTAAAGGCGCTCTATCATCTGTTTGGGAGCCTTGCCCTTGCGGAAGCCGGGAATCTGGATTGATTTTCTGTTTTTGAGGTATGCCTTCTGCACGGCAGCGGCAAAATCCTCGGGGCTCACGGAAATCTCAATTGTGTAAACGTTGGTTTCTGTTTTGTTTGCTGAAACTAAACTCATATTTTTCTCCTCCAATGGGTTTTATAAACTTGGCTGTTTGCCTGTCTCCGGAACAAAAGCGGGGCAGAAGCCCAGATAATCGCCGGAAATCAGGCGAAAGTCGATTCCGTCCTCGTTTACACCGTTTACGGCGGTGAGGTGCGAGTAGGAATGAAGGTGGCCGTAGTAGCATCTTCTGATGCCCTCTTCAACGAGCACGGCATATATTTCATCGCATCTGCGTTCTTTGGTGAGCGGGGGATAGTGCAGAAAAACCACGGGCTCGAGCCCTGTCTGTTTCGCGGCGGCGATGCTTGCTCTGAGACGGCCTGCTTCACGCAGAATAATCTTTTTATCCTCGTCTTTTTCAGCGTCAAAGAACCAGCCTCTTGTGCCGCATGCTGCAATTCCTCCGCACGCATAGGCGTTGTTGTGGAGTATGTTGAGCGAATTCAGAGAGTGCCGCTCAAAGAATCCGTCCGCTTTTTTCTTTGTGGACCACCAGTAATCGTGGTTGCCCTTCATAAGGAGCTTCCTGCCGGGGAGAGAATCGAGGAAACGGAAATCCTCAAGCCCCTCTTCCATAGTCATACACCAGGAAACATCCCCGGGAATTATTACCGTGTCTTCCGGCTTCACAAGGGAGCGCCAGTTCTTTTCAAGGCGGCTCTCATAATCGTCCCAGCCGGGAAAGACATTCATATTTTTGCCTGTGGAAAGCGAAAGGTGAGTGTCTGCTATAACAAAAAGTGACATTTTGCTCAAACACCCGCCATTTTGAGCACAACGGCTTCCATCCCGGATTTCTCGCAGCAGCCGGGGAATCTGACCGGCTTATCCTTGAGACCCGCGAGCGGAGCCGGGCACTCAAGCGAGCTTATACGGGCGAGCCTGTCAACCATTTCAAATTCGTCAAGGCCTTCCTGTCTGCCGTCGATTGCCTCGAGCACTGCCGCGCTGAATTTGAAGGGGCTTGCCGTGGCGGCAATAACCGTCGGGGTTGTGTCGTTTGTCCTGGCGCGGTATTCATTGTAAACGGTCACCGCTACGCCGGTGTGAGTGTCGCACAGATAGCCGTTTTCTTTGAAGTTTGAGGCTATGGTGCGCTTTGTGGCGTCATCGCCGCAGAATCCCGCGGCAAAAATATCCTTGATTTTTGCGAGAGTACCGGCGTCAACCGTGTATTTGCCTTCGCTTGCGAGCAGGCTCATCCACTCTTTCACTTTTTCGCTGCCTGCGAGTGAGAAGAGCAGGCGCTCAAGGTTGGATGAAATGAGAATATCCATTGACGGAGAGATGGTGGTGTAAAACTGCCTGTTTCTGTTGTAAACGCCTGTAGTGAGAAACTCCGTAAGCACGGAATTGCTGTTTGAGGCGCAGATGAGTTTTGAGACGGGCAGCCCCATTTCTCTTGCGTAATAAGCGGCAAGGATGTTGCCGAAATTGCCTGTTGGAACGGTGATGTTGATTTTATCGCCGCATCTGATGCTCCCGGCTTTTACAAGGTCGCAGTAAGCGGAGAAATAGTAAACTATCTGGGGAGCCAGCCTGCCCCAGTTGATTGAGTTGGCGGATGAAAAGGCTTTGCCGTGAGATCTGAGAATATCGCCGATGCGTTTGTCGGTGAATATTTTTTTGACCCCGTTCTGAGCGTCGTCAAAGTTGCCTCTGATTGCGCTCACAGCCACATTGTTTCCCTCCTGGGTGCACATCTGCAGCTTCTGCATCGCGCTCACACCGTCACTGGGATAAAAAACAAGAATTCTTGTGTTTTCAACGTCTTTGAAGCCCTCGAGCGCCGCCTTGCCGGTGTCACCGGAGGTGGCAACAAGAATAACGGTCTCAATGCCCTGAGCCACCTTGCTGTTGGCAACGGTGAGCAGGCGGGGCAGAATCTGCAGCGCCATATCCTTGAACGCGCAGGTGGGGCCCTTGAACAGCTCGAGAATATATATGTTGTCTCTCAGCCTGACGACCGGAGCGATTCTCTCATCGGAAAAGCCCGTTTCATAGGCGCCTTTTACGCAGGCGTCAAGCTCTTCGCCGGTAAAGTCGGTAAGGAATCTGCCGAGTATGTTTTTTGCTCTTTCCATATAACCCGCCTGAGCGAGAGAGGCAATTTCGTCAAGCGAAACCGAAGGTATGCTCTCCGGCACAAAAAGGCCGCCGTCGGCGGAAATTCCCTCGGAAATCGCTTTAGCCGAGCTCACTTTTACGGAAGGGTCTCTGGTGCTTATGTAATTCATATAGTAGCCCTCCTGACAGGGATAAATCGATAAATCGGTTTATTTTATCATATAACTCTTTATTTGTAAAGAAAAATCCTGACAAAAAACTCCTTGTAAACGAGCCCGGATTGTATTATTATAACCATAAGGCAGATATATCCGCGCCGGGGGCGGCTTGATTTACGCCGCGGCACCCGGAAAACGGGGGAGCGCGGATCAGAGCCCGGACAGCCGCGAGGCTTTTCCTGCCGGGCAATACAGCCGAAAACACGGAGGAAATGATATGCCTGTTATTTTTGATGAAGAACGTAAAATATTCAAGCTTGACTCAGCCGGCTCGAGCTACATTTTTGAGGTTTACGAGCAGGGCTACCTTGTGCATCTCTATTACGGCGCGAAAATCCCCGACACCAATGTCGGAGGCTTTATTGACAAAGGCTTCTTCGCATCCGAATGTCCCATGAACATCAATATTGACAATCCCCGCTTTTCACCGGACGTATCTCCGCTTGAGTTTTCCGGAGAAGGCTCGGGCGACCTCAGGTCATCAACAATCGCCGTCAGGAATCAGGACGGCAACAATGTGACGGATATGCGCTATGTTTCTCATAAGATTTATCCCGGCAAGCCCGCCCTTGAGGGCCTTCCGGCGCTTTACGTGAACGATGATTCCGAAGCGACCACCCTTGAGGTGCTCGTCAGAGACAGCGTTACCGGGGTGGAGGCGATACTGTATTACACAGTATTTGAGCGTTTCAGCGCGATGACCAGAAGCGTGAAGGTAATCAACCCCACGGGCAGCGAGGTTTATCTTGAGCGCGTTATGAGCAGCTGTGTTGACTGGGATACACACGACTTCGATATGATTACCCTTTACGGAAAGTGGCTCAAGGAAAGAAGCCTCGAAAGAGCCCCGCTCACTCATATAAAACAGGGAATAGCCAGCAAAAGAGGCTCCTCAAGCCACCATCATAACCCCTTTGCGGCAATAGTTGACCATGACTGCAATGAGGATTACGGCTCCGCCTACGGCTTCAATTTTGTTTACAGCGGCAATTTCATTTTTGAGGCTGAAATCGACCCGTTCGCAGGCACGCGCACCGTGATGGGCATAAATCCCGAAGGCTTTGAGTGGACTCTGGGCAGCGGAGAGTCCTTCACCGCGCCTGAGGTTGTAATGGTCTATTCCGGCAGAGGTCTCGGAGAGATGAGCCGCACATTCCACCGCCTGTATATGACTCACCTCGTAAGGGGCAAGTGGGCTCACGCCGTGCGCCCGCTGCTCATAAATAACTGGGAAGCCACGGGCATGGACTTCACCGGCGATAAGCTTGTTACCTTCGCGGAAAGGGCCAAGGAGCTCGGCATAGATATGCTTGTTATGGATGACGGCTGGTTCGGCAGAAGAGATGACGATACAAGCTCGCTGGGCGACTGGTTTGTGAATGAAGAGAAGCTCGGCGGTCCGCTGAGCGGGTTCATTGACAGAATCAAGGCATTCGGTCTGAAATTCGGCATCTGGTTTGAGCCTGAAATGGTTTCGCGCGACAGTGACCTCTACAGAGCTCATCCGGACTGGTGCATTCACGTGCCCCGAAGGGAAAAGAGCATTTCAAGAAGCCAGTATGTGCTCGATTTCAGCCGTGAAGAGGTAAGGGATTATATTTACTCGCTTATGCACGGAATTCTTTCCGAAAACCATATAGATTATGTGAAATGGGATTTCAACCGCTATCTTTCGGAGGTTGGCTCGGCGGGTCTGCCCGCCTCAAGGCAAAAGGAAACATTCCACCGCTATGTGCTGGGCACCTATGATATTCTCAACCGCCTCACGAGCGATTTTCCCGACCTGCTGCTTGAAGGCTGTGCGAGCGGCGGCGGCAGATTTGACCCCGGCATGCTGTACTATTCACCGCAGATCTGGTGCAGCGACAACACGGACCCGATAGAACGTCTCAGCATCCAGTTCGGCACCTCGATGTGCTATCCTGCCTCGTCAATGGGCGCTCACGTTTCGGCAAGCAGGCGCGCAGGCTATGAAACAAAAGGCAATATAGCTCTCTGGGGCACCTTCGGCTATGAGCTTGACCCCAACACCTTCACGGAGGATGACAAGGAGATAATCAGGGCTCAGGTCAACGAATATCACAAATATTATGATGTGATTCATGAGGGCGATCTTTACCGCCTCATCACTCCCGACAAAAACGATTTCAGGGCAGCCTGGATGTTTGTTTCCCGCGACAGGCAGGCAGCTCTGGTAACGAGCGTTGTTATGAGGACTCCCGAGGACAGATCCTTCTATCTGAAGCTCAAGGGGCTCGACCCGGACAAATATTATGTTGAGGATGAGAGCGGAGAGGTTTACTCCGGGGCTCTGCTTATGAACGCGGGGCTCTGCCTCAACAAATACGGCAATGCCGACGGTGACTCGTTTAAGCTTTATCTGCGCTCGTTGTAAAGCAAAACAACTTGACAAATCATCAAAAAGAGCGTTTTTCAGAACTGAGTCTTATATAATACAGGCGTATTTTGAATTATGATTTTGCCCGTCCGTGTAAAGTTTACAAGCTTTACACAGACGGCTTTTTTGTGCGACGACCTCTCTGCCCGAGCGTGGGAGCGCAGGCGTTTTCCGGCGTTTTTTCCGGCAGTTTTCCGCCTCGGGGTGGGTGCGGGGAGGACGGGCGAAAAGCAGCGCGGAGCCACACACCGGTCGCGGATGCAGGCTTCATACCGGCGAAATCGCGTAAAAACGGGCATAAAAATCGGCCGCCTGCGGTAAAAAACCACTTCTTGTGTAAATCGCCGAAATAATATGTGCAACATTTACGAAATTCTTTGTAAAGGAGTTAACTTTTACATTTTCGCTATGTGAAAAAGCGTCCCTGAACGGGCGGTAAAATCAACAAACAGCGGGCCGAAAAATTAGAAAAAATTCCAAAAATTAAGTTTTACTTATATAGTTTATTGACATAGGCGCCGCTTTTTAGTTATAATTCATATGAACATAAGCGCATCAGAGGGGGTAGTGCCCCCAAAAGCACTTTTCGCTCTCTTGCGCAATAAGGATGCTGTCGCGGTTGACAGCGTGTCGTTTAGCCGGTTGCGCGGCGGACGGCGTTGGCGAAGGCACTATGGGAGGTCAGTCGCGGCGCGGGTTCGGTACGCAGCTAATCAGAGCGGCGGGCCGAGCATACGGTCAATCCCGGGCATCCGATGTATCTTAATCTACAGGAGGTAAAAAACAGAATGAAAAAATCACTTCGCGTAATTTCTCTCATTCTCTCCGTGGTGCTTATCATGGGCTCTCTTTCCGTTATGGGTTATGCCAGAGTGGAATACAAGGGCAATGACGGCATTATCAGCACTCTCAGATTTGATGATGTTAACTCTGCCGTATACTCCACGGAACAGTACGCCACGATGGCTCTCGACAGGCTCGATCAGTTGCTTGCAGAGATGAACACGAGTCTCTATATTTACATAGGTACTCTTAATCTTACAAGCATTGACGGCGCGCTTGCCAGCTTAAGGTCAATCTGGGGCGCCGCATCCGATATCAAAGGCATGCTCGGTGACGCAGCTCTGCTTGATCTTACCGCTATTAACTCTACGGCAAGAGCAAACGAGGCCGACACGCAGGTCCTCTATGATGTGCTCAATCTCGTGGGCGACCTTGCTCCCATCGCGGAACTATATGTCAACGGCAGTCTCAACCTGGGCATGTTGCAGAATGTTGTTGCCAACTACATTTTCGACATCAGAGAGCTTGTTTTCGGTCTTCTCTGCGGCCTTACCGGTCTTGCGGAGGGCGAGATTCTCACCAACGGCAAAGTTGCCGACAAAGACTATGACTACTTTGATGAGAAGGCGATTCCTCAGAAGTATTCAGGCAACGGCACATCCATTGTTTTCCTTCAGGATGTTATCAATCAGCTTGTGCTCGGCGAGTGGAAGCAGCTCGATGACCTCTTCTACAACGCAAACAACAGATCCTCATGGGTTGTGTACGATGAGTACAGATTCTATGACGGTGTCGCGGGTGTTGCCAACGGCACATACATCCCCGAGAACGCTGCTTTGGACACCACCACCTATGACTACTACGGCTGGGTACATCCCGACAAGTGGGTAACCTTCGGTCTCGGCGACGCAATCAGAGTTCCCAGCGGCACAGTTCCCGCTGCCTCTTACACCAAGGTTGACCTTTCCAAGTACACAGGCACAGGTGTCGGCTCCGATGTTTACAGCATGGTTGAAGCTCTTCTTCTCCAGGCTTACAACGGCATTGCTGTTCCCGTTCTCAACAGAATCACCGCAAGGTGGCTCAACGAGAAGGTCGGCTACACCTTTGATCCCAAGTATACCGAAGAGTATCTTAAGGATGCCGAGGGCAAAACTCTGCTTGATGATGAAGGTGAACCCGTTCCCAATCCTTATTATGACTACCTCTATATGGGCGAAGCTCCCGAGGTTCTCAAAGAGGATGAAGCGATATTCTCAATCTTCAACGTAGGCAACATCAAGGTTCCCTACGCAACCCTTGCCGGTTACGACACCTTCGTAAACGCATTCAACCACAACGCAATCAACTTTGTTGATAAAATTATAAAGTATAAGGCTAAGTCCACATCCGGCACTACTACCACCTACACCTGGCAGTACAGCGCACAGGAAGGCGTTTACTCCGGCCCCGAGTACACTCTTGAGCTCACGGACGGCGACAACAGCTTCCTTATGGATAACGTAGTCAAGGTGCTTAAGTTCCTGCTTCAGGTTACCGGCGACGAGTTCTTCTCCAAAGACCTCATCAACAGAGGCGAGGTAAAGGCTCCCGGCGTTGTTGCAAACCTCAGCTATCAGGAAGTGCTTGCATACATCATCAGAAGCGTTCTCAACGCCAATGTTGAATGGATGTACATCCCCGAGAACAACGAAACCAAGACCATCATCGGTGCCGCTCTTGAGGCTTGCGCACAGCTCGCTTACCAGGATATCCCGCAGTTCACCTATACTCTTCCCCAGAGAGGCAATTACGGCACACTGGCCGCATACAACCAGGCGGCTGTTGAAACCGGTCTCAGAATCCTCATGGATGTTGCGGCCTACAATATCAACGCCAACATTGACGCCGAAAATGATACCCGTAATGACAACAACTACGGTACCACCAACAACGGCACCACCAACGCCACCGGCCTTATTGCCTACCTCGGCAACAACCAGAGCAAGAACTATACTCACACCTGCATAGCTCTTGCGGCATGGGGCGTTACCACCTGGGCTTCCACTCAGGTTACCGCAAACGGTCCCTTCCAGTGCCTGCTCAACCTTGACCTCAACAGCGACAACTTCGGCGGCGCATACGGAAGCCTTACCGATACCATGGTATGGAATGACCTTGACACTATCCTCAACAGCATCATCCCCGTCAAGGGCAACACAGCATGGATCAACAACGAGATTTCCACCAAGTCACTCGTTGTTAAGGAATTAATATTTAATTACATATTATATCCCATCGCCAACGGCGACTGGACCAACGTTTATAAGATTCTTGCCAAGAACACCAGCTCCGACGCTGAGTTCGCAAACTCCGGCATTGAGAGAGTTATCATCAACCTTCTCAGAAGAATCTTTAACGTTCTCTTCCCGAATGTATTCACCCAGAGCGTAAACACCATCGACGGCGTTCTCAATAACGAGCTCCTCGGTAAGATGGTTTACGACCTTGTAAAGACCCTCGCGGCCGACGGCAGCATCAGCGGTAAGACCAACGGCTCGTCCATAGCCGGCAGAGGCAAGATTATTGTCGGTGTCGCTCTTCCCATCGTTGCCAAGATTCTCGGTCTTGACAGCAAGCAGGAATTCGGCGAGATGGAGAACTACATCCCCTCCATCATCATCCCCGATGCCGATGGTAAATACGCATTCACGGTTTACAACGGCTCCACCGGTGTTAACACCAGCTACAGAGACAGCGCCGGTCACCGCCAGGTTGACAGTCTCTACACCTACAAAGTTGTAACCGCATCCGACACTGTTATAGATGACGGCAACGGAAACGCGCTCCAGCCGAAGAGTATCTCCGGCATAGCCAAAGATACGCTTATCGCTGCAGATCCCGTTAACGGAACTATAACCGGTCTTGTTGAGAATCAGGTGCACGCCATCACCATCACTTATGATGTGCTTGATGAAACCGGCGCCACTCTCGGCAACACGCTTACATGCACCAGATACTGCTTCGTTGCTCCCCGTGTGGTTGTTAACAACGAAGTTCAGGATACCACCAAGGGCGACGGTGACGCTACCGCCACCGCAAACCTCGGCTCCGTTACCGTTAAATATGCGCCCAACATTTACCTCGACGCAGGCGACAGCCTCTCCGATATTGACGGCTACTCAATTGAGGTGAAGTATACAACCGGTGCTGACACCAACACCCTTGAAGTCGGCAATGTTTCGGCAACCGGCACCAACAACGCGTGGATTCAGAAATCCGGCGAAGACGGAGATATTACTGTAAGCAACGCCAAGAAGGGCGGTACTTACATTCTCTATCCTCTCGAAGCCGATTCCGATAACTACAAGAGGACCGAGTACGAATATCAGAAGGACGAGAACGACAAGTTCGTTCTTGACCAGTGGGATATGAAGATAAGGACCAGCGTTAAAGTTGAGGAAGGCAAGACCAACATCAACGACGGCGACGTTTACACAGTAACTGTTCCCGTTAAAGTCGGCGGCAGTGTTGCGGGATCAATCGAAGTAAAGGTTCATCTTTATGATGATTACAATCTTTCCGGTCTTGTCAACACCGCGCTCAAGAAGAATTACTCAGCTGACAGTGTCACCAGCGCCGGTGCCACCGCATACAGCACTTATGATGCTGCTCTCAGAGACGCTGTTAAGTTCCTTTATCCTCCCGCCAGCCACGGCAATAACTTCGAAAACTACATCAAGAGAATTGCAAGCAGCACTCCCGAGGACAACAAGTACCGTCAGTACTACAGAGCTCTGTTCGCAGCCGATAAGGCGCTTCAGGATTATCTTGAGACTCAGGGCGCGTTAGGTCTGTGGAACAAGGTAAACCAGATTCAGCCTTATAACTACGCTGCGCGCAACACCGCAGACGCGACCTTCAGTGCAAACGGCACCAACGTTTACTATAAGAATTATCTTGAATACAACGATACCGGCTACGGCTATATGGGCATGAGAAATTATGTTCCGCATACCTATAAGGTACTAAAGAACGCAATTTCCAACGCAAACGGTCTTATTGACAGAGAGTACAAGTGGTTCGGCTACACGCCTGATGAATTCGCAGAGCTCAAGGCAGAAGACCAGACAAAGGCAATAGAAAACTATGAGGAACAGCTTGAGAACGTTGACGTTATCAGCTCTGTTGAGTATGCATATGCCATTCATATGCTTGACCTCGCGAACAGCAGACTTCTTACTCTCTCCGGCGACACCTCCAAGCTTTCAAATGCAATCACCACCTTCGGCAACGCAAGCCAGGCAAACTACTCCGCGATTACATGGGAGCCCTATGAGGATGCTCTTGAATACGCGCAGATAGTTGTAAACGGCAGCAATGCCGAGCAGATCAATACTGCGATGAACAAGCTTATCGCAGCGTGGAAGGCTCTCGCAAGAAGCGCCGACTACACAGATCTTGATTCTGCTATCACCACAGCGATCTCCAATATCAGAAGCCTTAACCTCAACCTTGTAAACCTGAGAGGTGAAGTCAACGATGTAAACGTTGCAGCTCAGGAGACTTACACTGCGGAGAGTATGGCAACCCTCATCGACACCTACAAAGCGGCAAGAGAGATGAATACCGTTCGCGACCTCACCGAGGCAGAGCAGTATAAGATTACAGATATGATCAACGCCCTCTCCGCTGCGTGGACCGGTCTTACCGAAGTCGGTCAAGAAGAAGAGGTTGTATTTGAGCCTATCTTTGATTTCGAAGTAGAGGGCTTCAACGGTGAGGTTTACTATCCTGTTCTCAACGCGACACTTCTCATTGACTACGGCAAGGAGTCTGTTTACGGCGTTTACTATGATGAGGAAATTGAAGAAGAGATTGAGTATGAAGCAATAATCGACGGTGTGGTTTACGGTATTCCTCCGTATGCCGATTCGGAAACGATAGCCGAACTCTTTGCTTGTCCTGAAGGCTGCAGAATAGTTGTTGTTCCTTATAATGAGGAATCCGGCATGGCCAGCTCCGGATCAATTGTTCTTGCTCTTAACGAAGATAATGAACCTGTGGGCTGCTTTGTTGTAGCACTCAGAGGCGATCTCAATTCTGACGGCGACTTTACTATCGGTGACATAACCGATCTTACATGGGGCCTTCAGGGTCTTGAAAATCATGTCTACGATGATCCCGATGCTCCCGAAAGTCTCCTTCTTCCCTCGGCCGATCTTAACGCTGACGGAAGTGTGGACTTCAACGACCTTACCGTTATCAACCTTATGATACTTAACGGTATGAGCTTTGATCAAAGCAACGGTACATTGATTGAAGAATAATTCCCTATCATTTTAGCTTTATTAATCAGTCCGGCGGGCTTCCCGCCCGCCGGAGAAGATAACTTAAAAAGGAGGCAGAAATGCTAATGTCAAATTTTAAGCGAATTCTCAGCGCTTTGATGGCAGTGCTTATGGTTCTGGGGATGTTCTCCTGTCTCTCCACCGTGTCCTTCGCGGGCTCAACCGAGGGCTATGAGCATCAGGGCAACAACTGGAATAAGAGATATGATACACTTCAAAGTCTCAATCCCGACGCATACACCAGCAACCAGAACAACCAGGTCCTGACTTATCAGCAGCTCCTTTCTCTGCACGGCAATGAATCTAAACCTTTCGTTTATCATGCTGTTCAGGTTTTTGAGCCGGCTAAGGAAGGCGAAACCCCCGCATTCACAACCAGAGGCATAGGCTGGGTTCCCACCGACCATAAGGTTCAGCCCGGCGAACAGCTTCTTGTCCGTATCTATGTTAAGTCCAACGCTTATGTAGCTAACATGGACTGCTGGACTTTCTTCTCCCGTAGCTTCTTTGACCTGGATCCCGGCGGAGCAGGCCATAAGTACACTGCGACCAAAGACTATTCACATGACCTCTATCCGAAAGACGGTCTTGATAACGACGGCTTCCCCACCGCGAAGGCCGACATATTTAATCCCGCTACAGGCACGGGCTTTTTCAACCCCAACGGTATCCTTGTTGATACTCCTCTTCCCTCGGGCTCAAATTACACCCGTTCCTATACTCTGGGCCGCGCAGCCTCGATAAACGCTTCATTCAGAACAGCGAGCGTTCTTACCGCTCTCGGTCTTACCCAGGATATCACCTATGCTTGGGACGCAACCAGAATTCAGTTTGGTTATACTTACCCGACGGGAACTGATATCTCAGAGCAGGTTGCATATCAGTTTGACAGCGACGAGCACATCGCTGAAGAGATAGTCAACGTAAAGACTAACTCCACCAAAAAAACAGTTAACGGCGTTGAAACATATGTTGACCTTGTTCCCACGGGAACTGTTGGTTACATAGGTATGGATGAGAACTACGAGAAAGCGATTAAGACTAACGCCCAGCATTATCTTAGCGTTACAGCCGACGCCGACAGCTCAATTGCAAGCACGACCTATGCAGGTAATTCCTGTAACATCTACACCGCAGACGCAAACCACATCTTTACCATCGCATCTGATTCCTCTACTCCCAGCACCGGCAACTCCGTTAAGTTCTTTGACGGCACTACCGAGCTCACCAATCTTGAAATGACCGGCCAAACCGGCACTGTTGATATCTCCAATGTAAGCTATTCCAAGACCGGCCTTACCTTCGGCGGTTGGTCCGCAACACCGGGCGGCACCACTCCCGTTACCTCTGTTGACGCTTCCTCAGGCGATGTCAGCGTTTACGCTATTTGGAACGCGGTAGCAACCTTCACCGCAGACGGCGCACCCTTTGACACTCAGACCGTAGCGGAAGGCGGCAACTTCACCGCTCCCAGTCCCGCTCCCTCAAAGCAGGGCTACTCCTTCCTTGGCTGGTACGACGCAGCGGACGCTAACGAGACTATCGTTACCTTCCCCGTAACAGCAAGCGCAAATAAAAACTATGTTGCAAAATTTGCACAGATTTATACCATCAGCTTCATAGACAGAGGTGACGTTGTAGGCACTCAGAGCGGAGTTGAAGGCACCGCAATCGAATTCCCGGCTGCGGCTTCGCTTGATCCCAACCCCGGCTACACGCTCACCGGCTGGACTCCTGCAGACACCACAATCAATGCGACCACATCCTCCTACACAGCAGTATGGTCCGCAGGCACATATGCAGTCGTTTATGATTCCGACGGCGGCTCCGCAGTTGCTGACGGCGCATTCGAGTTCGGCGCAACAATCACCGCTCCCACCGCTCCCACCAAAGACGGCTACAACTTCGCATCATGGGCATACTATGAGGATTCCTCTTATTCAGTTCCTTATGCAGGCACCACAATGCCCGCACAGACCCTGTATGCAAAAGCAAGCTGGACCGCAATCAACTACCCCGTACGCTTCACAATTAACGGCGTAGAAGATACCTCACTTGCAACAAGCGCAGATTTCGGCACCGCCATCACAATGCCCACCATTACCGAGGAAGACGGCTATCAGTACAGCAACTGGCTGCCCGAAGACGGTTATACGATGGACCAAGTAGGCGGCAAGACCTACAATATGACCAAGACTGCGAAGGCTTACACCGCAACCTTCGTAAGCCAGGGCGCTACTATCGATGTTCAGACCGTTGTTTACGGCAATCCCGTTTCCTTCCCGACCAACTACACCGTACCCGCAGGTATGAGATTCACCGGTTGGAACCGTGAGAACGCTGACGGCTCTTACACCTTCATCGCTTCCGGTTCATCCGATACAATGCCCGCAGCAAACACCACTTATACCACAGTATTCGAGGGTACTCCTCACACCCTTACAAAGATAATCAACGGCGTTACCACCACAGAGACCGTTAACTACGGCGCTGTGATTGACACCACTCTTCCCGCTGCTCCCGAAGGATACAGCTGGGGTGATTGGACCGGTATTCCCGCAGACGGCAAGATGCCCGACGCAGACCTTACCATCACTGTTGATCCCGTGATTAACCAGTACACCATCACCATCTATGACGGTAACACCGATACTGTACTCGACACAATCACTCAGAATTACAACACCGCTGTTACTGCTCCCGACTATCAGTCCAGGAAGGAAGGCTACAGCTTCACCGGCTGGCAGGAGACCTTCCCGACCACAATGCCCGCAGCGGACACCGCAATCCACGCACTCTTCACCATAAATGACTATAAGATTAAGTTCATTTACGGCGACGGCGAGAATGACTTCATCGAGCAGAGCTTCACATACGGCACCGCTCCCACAGCGCCCGATGTAAGCACCATGAAGGAAGGCTACACCTTCGTTGAATGGCAGCCCGCTCTTCCGCCCATCATGCCCGCAAGCAACCTTCAGACCACGGCACAGTGGACCATTAACAGCTATAAGCTTAACTACATGGTACGCGATCTTGCTACAGGCTCATTTGTAAGATTTGTTCCTCAGGAAGAAGTTGAATACAATACCGCTCTCAGCATCATCGGCGTCAAGACTCAGAACGGCTGGACCTACTCAGCATGGTCAACCGATCCCGATACAGAGGCTGCTCCTCCCGCAAATATGCCTGCAGGCGACCTTACCCTCTACTCAACCGGTACAAAGAACGTTTATACCGATATATGGTATGACCTTGACGGTACAACTGTTGTTAAGACCGCTCAGGTTGAGTATCAGGCAGATATCCCGCATCCCGAACTTCCCGCTCACGCAGGTTGTGACGATCCTTACTGGACTCCCAGAATGACAAAGCAGCCCGCAAACGACCAGGTATTCAACTATGCATACCAGGCCGGTTCTGTAAACTACAGTGTCATCTACAGAGTGCAGCAGCTTGACGGTACATTCGTCAATGAAGATCCCATCACCATGAGCGCTAACATGAACACCACAGTTAACGCAACCACAACCATGAAGCAGAGACCCGGCTTCACCTGTGATGAAAATGCATCCACGCTCAGCCTTTTCATTGACCGTGCAGGTCTTGAGATGGTCATAGTATTCAATCGTAACCAGTACACAATGACGGTTGTTGACGGCGCAGGCACCAACTCCACAACTTATTACTATGGCGCTGCAATCTCCGAGCCCGTTCCCACCGTACCCGCCGGCAAGACATTCAAGAGCTGGAAGTACGTAAAGAACACCAACAACTCAACACTCAACTGGGCAACAGACATCAATGACGTGATGCCCAACTTCAACTTCACCGCAACCGCAACCTACAACGACAACACCTACACCCTTACACCTTACGTTGACTGGCTTGACGGCAACGGCTTCACCGCTCTTAACTCCGTACCCTACGGCTATGGCGACACTATCGCTGCAGTTGCAGATCAGAGCAAGACCGGCTACACATTCACCGGCTGGTGCACAGACGCCACTCTCGCAACTCCGTATGTATTCGGCTCGGCAATTGAAGATGATGTTGAGATTTACGCATCCTTCGTTATTAAGCAGAGCACCGTTACCTTCGTAAACGGCATAACAAGCGAAACCATCGGCACTGCAACAGGCGATTACGGCACCGCCGTAACCTTCCCCGATGCGCCCACAGTTACCGGCTACAACTTCCTCGCTTGGGATCAGGATCCCGCAAGCTTCACCTTCCCCGAGGCTGATGTAACTGTAACTGCCAACTACAGCAAGGGTTCATATGTTCTTACATATGATGTTGACGGTCAGCTTATCACCAGAACATATCAGTATGGAGCTACCATCACTCCCATAGCCGATCCCACTAAGACCGGTTATGAATTCACCGGTTGGGACCCCGCTGTTCCGCAGACAATGCCCGGCGAGAATTATACTGTTACTGCTCAGTTCAGCGCAAAAGACTTTGAAGCTAAATTCATGGCAACCGACAAAGACACAATTCCTTATGAGACCAAGTCAGTAACCTTCGGTCAGGATATTACCGCTCCCGAAACCGATCCTTACAGATCCGCTCAGTACACATTCAAGGGCTGGAAGCTTGCCGGCACATCCGATTCGGCACTTGTAACCTTCCCGTACCAGATGAACGCAGAAGGCATCACCTTCATAGGCGTTTGGGAGCAGGATACTTCCAACAAGGCGGTACAGAAAGTAACACGCGTTACCACACCGTACTATCAGCTCGGCGAAGCTAACTACAACGTTGAAATCAACGTTGAGGCATTCAAGCTTCATGTAACCGACGGTACAACCACATGGACCTTCAGCAAGGCCACATTCCGTAACCACGGCGTAGGCAGCAGCGGCATCAACTCCATCACTCCCGACGGCAAAGGCGGCGAAATTTGGAACATCAGCCTTGCTCTTCCCGCAGGTGAGAATGCATATCAGGCATATATCACCAATATGGATTACATCACCGAGACTGCTGAGCAGTACTGTGATTTCAGCGTGGAATACAATGTAAGAGATGCCGCGACAATCGCCGATGAATGCGAATTCGATATCACAGGCTTCATGGCTAACAGCCAGAAGGTTGTTCGCGGCGATCAGGTAACATGGACTCTTACCACATCCGACAAGGTAACCTGGATTAAGTTCAACTACGGTTACACCTCAGCCAAGGACGGCGTAACCAAGAACTTCAATGTTCTCTACAAGAAGAACGCGACCCAGACCGACAGCTTCACCGTAGTTGACAGCGGTAACGGCAAACTTACATGGACAATCAAGAGCACTCTTACCTTCAGCACATCTGACGCAAGAGTTACTCAGGATTGGAAGCTTTACTACAAGACCGGCGCAACTTCGGATTACATCCCCGTAAACGAGGAGAACCCCGTACAGATAGTTGTCTGCCGTGACGAAAATGCAGCTGTTGACACCGCTGCCGGATACGATAAGTATTCAATCATCGAAGCTTCTTCGGCCGCACAGTCTGTCAAGAAGGGCACAAGAAGCGAAGTAGTAATCCTCACAACTGATGACTGCGATAAGGTACGCATCACCATCAACGGCAAGAGCGCAACCTTCCAGGCAACAAGTGCCAACACTGTAGTTGAAACCGATGCTAATACCCACATCAAGACATGGACCATCAACTTCAAGTACTCACAGCCTGCAGGTACTTACACTGTTGACTGTGCAGCCCGCGGTCCTGCCTGGGGCGATGCAGAGAGCTTCGACATAGTTATTACTGCTTAACTTCACGCTGACTAAAACAGCATAAAAACTTAACCGGCGCCCCGCGGAGCAATCCGCGGGGCGCTGTGCGTTTGCCGGAGCGCCTGGGGGAAGCTGGCAACGCCGCATGCCCTGACCCGAGCAGGGGAGCGGAGCCTTGCCGCTGCATAAACCGTCGCCCGGAAGCGGCGATGAACCATCCGCAATCGGCACAGTACTAAGGCAATCCTCCCTTTGATGTACAAGCGCACAAAAAACAGCGTGCCAAAACCCGTTTTGTGTGTATTTTGCAGAATTTTGCGCCGGCGGGTAAATAATCATTGAAAAAACACATATAATAATGTAATATATAAAAGCACCGCAAAAGGTGCGTTTAATATGCCCGGCCGCGGGCGTTCAGACTGCTCCGATACTGTATTTTTAAATCCGCCTGTTATTTCAAACGGTAACAGGCAGATTACATTTTGCTTACAAAAATGTAAAAAAAATATGAATAAAACCTTGACATATTGATTTTTCAATGCTAAAATAAGGTGATTATAATTGGATAGTAGTCTGTACCCGTGTGGATAGCGGGTGCGGCGAATCCGAGAATGCTCACAAATTATTATGCAGATTTGCATCAATCAAAGGAGGAAACTGCATGAAAACATTAAAGGCTTTCGCAAAGAAACCCATAGCAATCGTTCTGGCTGTCCTTATGATAGTCGGAAGTGTTTCCGTTGTTGCTATGGCTGACCCCGATGTAACAGGCAAACTTACTGTTTCCACATCGTTCAAGGGCTATAAACCCAATGAGGCAATGCCCACAATGCCTATGATGGCTTCGACCTTTAATCTTAATCCCGGCGCAAACCCCGGCGATTGGAAGGTCAAAGCCGGAGACATTGTTCAGGCTGAGATTCGCTTCACTTCAGACTTCCCCATTGGTGAATTTACTCTGTCATTTATGTTTGATAACAGAGTTCTCGAAAACGCATGGGATACATACGGCGGTGTCGGCAACGCTAAGAGCATGATGAACCTTTCGCTTGTCAACAAAGCCGTAATTGATGAAATACAAGACCTTGATGATTTAAGCGTTACCACCGATTCGCTGGTTACCGAAGGTTATATGACGGCTGAAGAAGCTGCAAATCTCGGCGGTATCTATGCTTTTGGCAGCTTTGGCGTTAACGTTACTAACCCCACCACCTATAGCGGCGACGCTAATTCCTGGGTATTCAGACATCAGCTCAAAGTAAAAGACGCGGACGCGCTTCGCAATTATCTTGCAAGCGGGTCAGGTGCGCTGACTTATGCTACGTTTGAACTTCTTCCGAATTCAACAAAGTCACACGAGCTTGATTCATCCTTTAACGCTATTGCAACAGGTAACGTATCCAACTACAACCTCACCGGCGCACACTCATCGGATATGTATATCCTTAATATCAAAGGTGAGTCCGAGCATCTTGTTTTCGGCTCTGCAATTACCCTTGACGCTATAGACGGCATCGGTCAGTTCAATGAACTTACCGATCCTGAAGCTGTATGCACAGAGACACTGAGTGATATCAGCGGAGCACCGCTCGAAACAAGCATCGACAAGGGCACCGATTATGAGCCCAAATATGATGCTGCTGCAGTTGATTTCATAGGCTGGTCCACCGAAAAGGCAACCGGCTCACAGACCGACGGTAACGGCAAGCCCGTTTTCGGCGGCGATTATACAAAGATGATTACCTCAACCGCAGACGGTTATGTTGATTCTGACAATAACCCTGTTATCTTTGATGGTCAGACTCTCTACGCTGTTTACGGAGCTGCAAACACTAAATATAATGTTATTGTTTACACTCCCGATCTTGATGCAAACAATAAGGATCTTGCAGACCCTGCAACTTATACAGCCTCAGCGCCCGTTGAAAAGAGCGGCTCTGTATCCGAAGCTGTAACAGAAGTTCCTTCGGATGTTACAATCCCTGACGGATACACTGTTGACAGAACTGAAACCATAGCGGAGCTTGCTCCTCTTAATGCAGGCGCCATACCCGATGCAAATACCTTTAAGATTTATCTTAAGAGAAACGCATACACCATCAAGTGGATGGTAGGCGATGTGGAAGTGCCTAACACTGCTAAGACTGTTCTTTACGGTGCGAATGCAGGCACTGCGAACTATGGCGATCCCGGCCTTGATGATGCAAATGCGGTTATTACAGCAGACAGTCCTAATTACGGTAAATATGTAACCGGTTGGTCTTCACATGAAGTAACTTGTGCAGGAAATATTACCGTTCAGGCAACTCTTGCCGATATGCCCGTTAAAGTTACACTTCATGACACCGACGCAAACGGTGTTGCAGGTAAATTCCCCGGCGGCGCAACAGAGAGCGTAGCCGATAAGACTTACGGCCAGACGGTTGCCGAGAGTGACTTTGCAGCTCTTTCAGCCGATGAAGCAAATCACTATCACTTCGTTGAAGGCGGCAAGTTTACATACACCGATAAGGACGGCAACACCCAGACTGTTGCAACTCTTAACGACCTTCCCGCACTCACAGCAGCTAACTACACACTCACACGCAACGGCAATGAATTCACGGCTGATGTATATCCCGTATTCGAGCTTGACAAGGGCGTAGCCACATTCTATGCCAACGGCGGTAAGTTTGCCGATGATAAGACTGAGATTACTGTTGACAAGAGCTATGGCGCGCAGATTCCCGAGTCCGACGCTCCCGCTGTTGCAGAGCCCAAGACCGAGACCAACAGCTATGGTTCAACTGCAAATTATAAGTTAGCCGGTTGGGGTACAGCTACCGATTCAACCACTCCCGTTACCTTCCCGCAGACATACGAGAGTGACGAGACAGCCAAGTTCTATGCAATCTGGGAGAAAGATTGGAAGACCATAACATTCGTTGATAAAGACGGCAATACCGTTTATGAAGTAATGAAGAACGGCGTTGATGCCGATCATCCCGCCGACATAACCGACGACAAGGAAGTTGCAACAACAAAGATTACCGCTCCCGAAGGCGCAACATGGGTTTGGGAAGATCCTACAGATCCCATAGTTGATGATATCCAGATTGCCGGCCACTTCGAGTATCAGTTCAGAACCGTTTATACTCCTCCTGTAGGCGATTCACAGGTTCTTGCTGACGAAGCATATAAAGAGGGCACTCCCATCACAGCGGAAGCAGATCCCTCGGCAGCCGACGAAACATTCAGCGGCTGGTATGACAACGCCGAGTGCACAGGAACCGTATTCGCAGAGCCCGGCGCAAGCTTCAACATGCCCGCTGCTCCTCTTACCATCTACGGTAAGGCAGTAAAGAACGAGCATAAAGTGACCTACAAGGTTGACGGCGCAGAGATTGAAGCTCCCAAGACCTACACGGTCGGCGATACAGTTGACGCTCTCAAGGATAAGGCTGCCTACCAGAAGGAAGGCAACACCATCAGCGACTGGAAAGTTACCAATGCCGATACCGGCGTTGAGGTAGCGTTCCCGACTGCAATGCCCAACTATGATATCCTTGTTGAAGCAACCAACACACCCAACAAGTACAGAATCGTTTATGTGAAGCCCGACGGCACACTTGAGACTGTAATCGAAGAAGATTTCGGCACTGACCTGAGCGGCAAGACTGCTCCCGACTACGAGCAGTATAACATTCCCGGCGCAGCCGTTACCTACACAGGCTGGAGCATGGATCTTCCCGCAACAATGCCTGTTTACACCGACACCTTTGAGGTAGGCGGCACAACCTACACCGACGCTGTAAAGGTTACTCCCGTTTCTCAGAGCAACGAGAAAGTTACAGTAAAATATATCTATGCGGACGGCACAGAGGCAGCTTCACTTGAGGATTACCCCGGAGCAACTCTCAGCGCTCCCGCAAACACAGTTGAAGACGGTTTCACATTCGAGTGGAGCCAGAACCTCACTCAGTTCCCCGCAAGCGACACAACAGTCAATGAAACCAAGACCCCGAAGGATGTTAATGTTATAGTTTCCGCTGAGTCAGGCTCCACAACCTCAACAGAGACTGTTCCCTTCGACAGAGCTCCCACAGAGCCTCCCATGCCTTCAATTCCCACCGGTGTTGACTTCGAAGGCTGGAGCACACCCGATGGCATAATCATTGACTTCACAAAGGCTCTCAAGGATCAGCTCAGCGGCTATGTTCCCGAGATTACCCTTACTCCTTCTTTCAGCGTAAGCGACAAGTATTATGCTGTTGACGGCACCGATACAGACGGCAACTTCACCTATAAGCTTGACAAGACATTCAAGCATATCATCGGCACAGCTGACGACAGCTATACTGTTCCCGATGCTGCTGAAATGGAAGGATTTACCTTCAAGTACTGGAGCCTCGATAAGACTACAGACGCTGCTCCCACCGGACAATTCGCAGATACTACCAGAGAATTCTATCCGTATTACGAAATCAACAAGCATGACGTCAAGTACGTAAGCGAAGGCACCACAGTTGAGGATTATCCCGATGTTGCGTTCGCAAGCGAGCTTCCCAGACCTGAAGATCCCACCAGAGAAGGTTACGTATTCGGCGGCTGGTTAGATCAAGACGGAAAGGCACCCGGCGACTATGCCACAATGCCCGATAAGGATCTCACCTTCACCGCACAGTGGATTATCCCCGGAGCTGACTACACCATCACTTACTATGATCGCGAAGGTAGAGTTTACCATACTTACACCGTACATTCAGGCAACGATATAACCGATGAATATATCCCCGAAGATCCTCAGAGATTCGGCTTCATATTCAAGGGTTGGGATCCTGAAATCCCCGATGTAATGCCCGAGGAGAACCTTGAGTTCAACGCAATCTGGGAAATCGATCCTAAGTTTGTAGCTCTCGTTGTAGGCGGCGTTGTAGTATCCGGCGCAGTTGTAGGCGGCGTTGCAGCAGCTAACGCGGCACTTATCACCGGCGCAGTCATCGTTGGCGGCGTAGTAGTTGTAGGCGGCATTGCTCTTGCAAAGCACACCCACAAGGTAACCTACATTGTTGACGGTGAAAACTACAGAGTATACTACATCCTTGAAGGCGCTAAAGTTATAGTTCCCAAGGATCCCACCAAGGACGGCGCAGACTTCACCGGCTGGACTCCCGAAGTTCCCGAGAGAATGCCCGCAAACGACCTCTGCTTCGAGGCAACCTGGTCCACCGATGCTGCAGATGACGGCGCGGCACCCGTTGACGATACAATTCCCGACACCGGTTCCGCAACCGCAAGCCTTGCTGCATTCGCAGTAATCTCCTCCGCAGCAGCAGCGGCATACGTAATCACCCGCAAAAAGAAGGAAGACTGATTCCTCCTTTAAGGTGACAGCAGATTAAACCGAATGCCCACCGCGAAAGCGGTGGGCATTATCATATTCAAAGCCCGTTTGTTTAAGATTAACGCAAACAAGCTTCGTCGGTAAAAGAAAAGGACCGCGTATTCGCAGACAGTTACGAATACGCGGTTCTGATTTATTAACCGTATTTAACCGGCGGTTTATTTATCAAATTTCTTTTTGAGAGTTTCATACACTTCCGGCTCAATCTCGGGGTTGCCTTTTGAATAGCTCGGTATGCATTTGTATGCCGGGTTTTTCGGGTCGGTGCAGGTTGTGTCATTTCTCCATATATCACGCTGCGCCTTATCACGCAGATTGGGTATCTCTTTTGTGATTCCGCCCTCAAGCACGGAGTAATAGGCGAATATTCCGGGCAGGAACATATCAAGAGCCTCGTAAACATCTACTATGTCCGTATTCCGGTTTCCTTTTATGCGCTGTACAAAATTAAACATCACATACACATCGCTGCCGCCGTGACCCGCTCCCTGAGAGAAGTCGGAGAGACTGTCAGCGGTCTCAATCAGCGAGGGCTTGCCGTCATTTGTGCCGTCATCAACGGAGTCTATATTGGCGTAAAGCACGCCCGCGCCGCCCGCTTCGGCATCCTCGCGGGCAGTTTCAAGCCTGCCCTTTGAGCCGTAAACCGTGTACCATACAGAATTCTTTGAAGGACCTACGCCGTGAAGGCTTTTGAGAATCGCGCCGCTTTCAAGCGTGACCATCTCCACGGCAAAAGCGCCTGCCTTGGCGCCCATACGGTGCATACGGGCGTTGAACGGCGCCTCAAAGCCTGCCACCTTCACAGGCCTCTGGCCGCTTATATGGATGAGCGGACCGAGGGAATGTGTGCAGTAATAGAAGGCGCTCATAGTGTTGCGCCAGTGCAGGGGATCACAGCAGGAGTATCTGTGCCAGCCGTCCTCGCAGTTGTGCATATATTCGCCCTCGCCGTATTCAAACACGCCGAGCTCACCTTTTTTGCAGAGCTTTGCCATTTTTTTCGGGCCGGGCATATAGCAGTAATTTTCAGCGTAAGCGTAAATCTTACCGGTCCTTTCAACCGCCTCGCAAAGCTCGACGGCCTCTTTCATATTCTGAACCGGCAGAACCTCAGAGAGCACGTGCTTGCCGGTCTCCATGGCTTTTATGGCGTAGGGGGCGTGCTCGTTTGCGTAGTTCGCGAGGCAGACAGCGTCCATATCGTGCTTTATGAATTCATCAAAATCGCTGTAGAACGCAACATTGTCGCAGGAGAATTTTTCCTTTATTTCTTTGAAGCGTTCTTCATTATAATCGCAGACCGCAACAAGCTCGGCATCGTCAAACTCCCTGCAGTATTCCATAAAGGTTTTGCCCCTCGCGCCGCCGAAAACGCCGAAGCGAATCTTTTTAACAAGGCCCTTGCGCTTTATTGTTTTGTAGGGAGTGCCGTCCTCGTAAACCATAGGCACTTCGTCAATGCCGTATTCCTCGAGCACTGCCGCCCAGCGGTTTTCCATATTCATATCATACTCCACAGGCAGGAATCCCGCTGTGAGGTAAGATTTTACAGCGCCCTTGCGCCATTCATCGGTGGTGAGTGAAATATAGTCCACTCCCTGTGCCGCAAGCTTTTTGCAGGTGAGAGAGGCAAGATATTTGCTCAGCTTTTTGCCTCTGAAATCGGTGCGTATGCCCACCATGTGCATATCTCCGACATTTCTGTCCTCAAATTTGAAAGCGGTGACTGTGCCTATATGCTCGCCGTTAAAGTCAAGAAAGAATACATCCTTGTAAGGGTCAATATCCGTCCACGAGAGAATTGAGTCGTCAAAGGCGGAGTCGGTGGCATCATCACCCACAAGCCCGTTTTTGCAGATTTCAACCCAGGCGGATTTATCCTCGTCACCCTTGTAGTTTGAGAAGGAGTAGCCCTGCGGCAAAGGTGAATCATCCACCGGTGTGCCGGGGAACCAATACATTTTAAGCTGCGCCATAACAAAACCTCCCGTGCGCATTAAATATCATATAAATGTTATCACAAAGAGACTCTCTTTTCAATGACGGGAGTGCCAAAACGGCATAAAATTATTGACAAAAATGCCTAAACACTCTATAATGTGTTAGCGTAAGCCGGTGTGGCGGAATTGGCAGACGCAAGGGACTTAAAATCCCTCGGTGGCAACATCGTACCGGTTCGACCCCGGTCACCGGCACCAGGAACGGCGCGGATTGTTATGCAGTCCGCGCTGTTTTTTTGCTTTGTAAGAGCGGGCAAAATATGGATGAAATATGGAAAAGCTCATCTTTTTATGCTACAATTGAAATATATTACCGGAAAGCACACGAAAGGCGGTTTTGATATGGCAAAGATTGTTATGACCAAACCAAGCAGCAGCGGCATTGCGCTTGGCGGCATCGGCGCGGGAAGCGTGGAGCTCTTCCCCGACGGCGAATTTCACTATTGGCAGATTGCCAATCCGCCCAGAATGACTCAGGTCTGCTTTGAAAAAAAGGTTGATGACGGCGAGAGCAGCACGGGCGCGCTGTCCTTCTGGGTCCGTACGGAAAAGGACGGCCAGATACCCACCGTCAGAAAGCTCGGCATGCGGACCGAGCCGGACGATTTCACCTATCGTTTATACCCCTGGAACAAGCCTGTGGAGAGAATAACCTTCAGCGGGCAGTTTCCGGTGTGCGAGCTGAAATATGAGGACTCGGCACTTCCCTGCACTCTGACGGGGCGCGCGATTGCGCCGTTTGTGCCTCACTGTACGGATACAGCTGCAACGCCGGGGTTCGCTGTGGATTTTGATATTGAGAACCCCGGCAGCGAACCGCTGACGGTGAGCCTGCTGGGCACTCTTGTGCCGGAGTTTTGCAACGGCGGCGGCTGCCGCAACGGGCTTTCGCGCGAGGACGGCAGCGTGAGCGTAACTCTTTGCCCTGCAGAAAAAACAGAAGCACCCGACTGCGGCGAAACCTGCCTCTCTGTGAGCGGAGACGGAGAAAAGAGCTATATTGCGGGAGAGTATCGGCGCTTTATGCGGGAGTATATCTTTGACGATGACAATTACGGCGTCAGCCAGGAATCAGTGCTTTTCGGCTTCCGTGAAACAGGCCGCCTGCCGGACAGCGAAAAGTGCTCCCCGCCGCGCGAAATTCCCGAAAATATGCAGGCGCTCTCCGACAGTGAAATTGACTCGCTTTATAATGAATATACCGCCTACCCATTCGCATTGTCCATCCTCAGCCGCATTCGCAGCACTATGCCTGAATTTCCTTCAGGCAGGGAGGAGAGGATTTCCTTTTTGACTGCGCTGAAAGGGCAGGACCGTCTGCGAATTCAATGCCCCGAAGAATTCGGCTCGGCGGCGCTTGCGAGCACCGTGCGTCTCGACCCGGGCGAAAAAAAGACCGTCCGTTTTATCCTCTCGTGGTATTTTCCCAATCATTTTTCCAAAGACGGACGCCGCCTCGGGCATTACTATGAGAATCTCTTCGGCGGGGCGGCTCAGGCAAACGCTTTTTTGCGTACACATCCCGAGATATTTGAGAAAGCCGCCGCATTCTCGCAGCTGCTTTTCAATACAACCCTTCCCGAAGATTATCCTGACAGCTGGAGCTCACACCTGAGCACAATCGTAAAGTGCTCGTGGTATCTCAAAGACGGCAAATTCGGTCTGTGGGAGGGGCAGGGCTTCTGCGGTTTCCATACCACGGATATTACCTACCACGCCTCATTTGGCCTGCTTGCTCTGTTTCCCGAGCTGCAGCTCAGGCAGATGCGTATGGGCGCCGCCTTCCAGCGGGAGGACGGACGGGTGCATCACTTCTTCACGCCGGACCTTGATCACGTGGGCAGCGGATATGAACGCGTGGATATGAACAACCAGTTTGTGCTCATGGTGTTGCGCGATTATCTCTATACCGGCGATAAAGGCTACCTTGAGGAGATGTGGCCGCACATAATACGCGCTATTGACTCCATAGGGGAGCTTGACTCTGACGGTGACGGTCTGCCGGACCGCGGCACTACCCGCAACACCTATGACGCCTGGAACTTTTCCGGCACGCCGGTTTATATTTCGGTCTTATGGCTCGCAGCTCTGAAGGCAGCCGCCCGCGCGGCGGATGAAATGGGCGAGAGCGTACGCGCCGGCGAGTGGCGCAGCCTGCTTGAAAAGGGGCTCGCATCCCTTGAGAAACGCCTGTGGAACGGCGAATATTATGACCTGTGGCGCTGCGGTGAAGACAGAGACGAAACATTGATGACAGACCAGCTTGACGGCGAATGGTTTTTGCGCGTTTCGGGCATCGGGGGCAACCTGAGCGACGCCCGTGTACGGGATGTTTTGCGCGTGATTATCGAAAACAACTTTACCGCGGACGGCGGTCTTATAAACGCCACCTGCCCCGAGGGGCGGCGGACCACGCTGTATTCTCATAAAAACTGCCAGACAGAAGCTGTGTGGACAGGCATAGGCTATGTTACGGCGGCTCTTTGCCTGAGCGTTGGAATGTGCGCACAGGCGCAGGCAATTGTCGCCTCAGTCCGGAGCAACCAGGCCCGTTTCGGCGCGCTTTGGGATCACTGGGAGTGCGGGCATCACTATACCAGGCCGATGTCGAGCTGGACCACTCTCAGCGCGGCTCTGGGCCTTGAGATTGATGCCGCGAAACGGATTATCCGGCTCAGACCTGCCGCTGAAAATATTACTCTGCCGCTGTGCGTCCCCGGAGCGCTCGGCACGGTTGAGGTCAGAAACGGCGATGTAAACATCCGACTTGCCTGTGGCAGCCTTGAAGGCTGGAGCATACAGACAGGGGAAACCCCGTGAAAAGGTACCGGCTGAGATGACTGCAGTGTAAAAAGCCGGTAAAAAACTATATATTGTGTTTTTTTGGCATAATAATCTTGCATATAGTAAATATATGTGTTAATATTATTTAGTGATGTGAAAAAAGGCAAAAAAGGCCTCATTGTGTTATCTGCTGAACGGATAATAAGAAAAATGAGGTGTATAAAATGAAAAAAGCCCTATCCTGTCTGTTTGTTTTGTGCCTGATTCTGGGTGCAGTAAGCGTGGGTATGCCTGCGTTTGCCGAAAAAGCCGCTCAGGCCGAAAAAACTATGGTAATAATCAGGACAGAAGAAGAAGGTTACCTTAAGTCCGGCGCTTCGGGCAGAACCCCGGAGGCCGTCAGGCAGAAAGCCGCCCGAACAAAAAATGTGATTCAGGAAATAAAAAAGAATGTATGTCCGCTTGAGGCGGAGTACAGCTACACGCATATATTCAACGGATTTGCCGCCGAAGTCAGAAAGGGCGACATTGAAAAAATCCGTAATACAAAGGGAGTCGCTGCCGTTTATGAAACAGGCGGCGTAAAACCAGTTTTTGAAAAAGCGCACATCGGCAGGGATATAACCTCCGGCCCGATGATAGGCCTTGAAAAAGCAAGGGAGATGGGCTATGACGGCACAGGCACGGCTGTGGCGATAATTGACTCCGGTTTTGACATTAAAAGCGAAGTTATGCGCCTGACCGATGATAGCACAGCAAAAATCACAAAAGCAGAAGTGGCGGATGTGCTCGCAAACAACAAGATGAATTGTGAGGGTTTCTCCGCCGATGAGCTTTACAGGAGCGCAAAGATTCCTTTTGCTTTCGACTATGACGGTAAGGACACGGATGTTAGAGACGATATAATGGTGGAAGGAACCGATCACGGCACTCATGTAAGCGGAATTGCCGCGGGTAACAGCGAAAGCTTTGCAGGTGTTGCTCCCGAAGCGCAGCTGCTGCTTTTTAGGATTCACGCATATGAAGGTGAATATTTCTTTGCTACTATGCTTGCGGCAGTTGACGACGCCGCCAAGTTTGACATTGCGGCAATGAATCTGAGCGTCGGAGTTGATAATGAAAGCCCTTCAGACCCCGCTTACGATCTTCTCAAAGAAGTATTCCTGACCGCCCGCAACAGCGGTATTCTCGTATGCACTGCCGCGGGCAATGCATTCCGATTAAATGAAAACACCATCGAAGTGCCTAATAACGGAGTTGACGGTATTCCCAACTCTTTTGAGGGCGCAACAAGCATAGCGTCAGTTGAAAATATTTTCCTGTCCGAAAAGACGGGACAGGAACCCGAAAGAGTGGTTTACGGCACGGATAAATCGGCTGAAGTGATTTCTTACAATGTTTTAGTCCGTATGCCCAAAGGACCGCATGCCCTTGTGCCTATGGGCAAAAAAGGCACAAGCGAGGATCTCAAAGACAAATTTGCTCTTATATACCTTGAGCAGGATGATTATACCGACGTTTTAGCTCAGATTGTTGACTCCGGAGCAGCGGGATTAATACTAGGTGAAAACGTGCTCGACGGATTTTATTACAACTACGGCGACCAGGAGAAGCTGTTTGACAGACTTATAGATGATACAGGGATAATTCTTGTTTCCACTTTGGATGCCTACCGCCTTTATCATTCCGGGAGCAGAGAGGTACAAGTGGAGTATTCCGAAGGGTATTACATTGAGCCGTCAGACAGCTTACAGCCGAGCTATTATTCGAGCTGGGGAATCGCCGATGACGGAAGCATGACCGTGGATATTGCGGCTCCCGGAGGCGTTATTTACTCATCCGTGACAGGCAATTCATACGAAATAATGAGCGGCACTTCCATGGCTTCGCCGCACATCTGCGGCACGGGAGCTCTCCTTGAGCAGCATTTTGCAAGCAAAGGATTAAACGTGCAGGGTAAAGAAAAGGCCGACCTTATGGAAAATATTCTGATGTCCACGGCCGATCCCATACCTGACAAAGATGCTCAGGCTCCGGTACGCGTGGCGGGAGCGGGTCTTGTGAATCTTTCCAGGGCGCTGAGCACAAATGCGGTTCTTCTCGGCGGCAGTCAGAGCGCGCTTAACCTCGGCGACCGCCTGGGCAGAGAATTTGATATGACATTCACCGTAAAGAATTTCTCCGCGGAAACAGTCAGCTACGATACCGTTTCACTCGCCGTAAACTCGGACGAATACGAGACGGAGCGGGTGTTCAACAGCGATACGGGCGAATATGAAACAGAGTATTATACAACGGGTCACAGTGCGCCTCTCGGCTTTACACTGCAGTCGGATATAGTCACAGTCACTCTCGGCCCCGGTGAGGCACGCGAAATAACCGTTTCCGTGACTGTGGACGGTGATGACTTTGGCAGATATGAAGAGGTATTCACAAACGGATTCTTCCTTGACGGCTATGTTTTTCTTACCGATTCAACGGGCGCAAGCACAGATCTTAATATGCCTTTTCTCGGTTTTTCCGGCGATTGGGATGAAGTGCCTGTAATAATATTAATGGAATATGAAGAACTGTTTTTCTCGGTCAAAGATTTCGTAGTTGTCAGAAACATAAGTGAAATACGCTGTGTGCTTACAGACGCTGACGGCAACAAGGCAGCGGAAAAGGAACTGGAGAATATAAAAGTATTAAGCTATTTGCATCCCGATAATCTTGTTGCGGAGTTTGAAGACCTGCCGGACGGCACATATAATGTGATTATTTACGCTGTTCCTTCGGCTTCACGCTCCGGCGAAGCGCAGGAATACCTGCTCGGTGAGGTGACAGTTGACAATACGCCGCCTGAAATAGTTGATTTCAGTGTGAACAGAAACAGCGACGGCAGCGGCACGATTACCGTAAAAATGAAAACCGCAGATACCGAGTATTTTCTTATAGAAGGCGCTTCGCTTAAAAACCGTGATTATATGGATATATATCCCGTTGACGGCTATGATTCGGTTGATGAGGACGGTAACTATGTGTATGTGCTCAAAGAGGAGGAGCTTTCCGGTAAAAGGTTTATAATCACAGCGTTTGACGCAGCCGGTTATTATGACGAAGCAGGCACTGTGAGCCTGTTACTCAGAATATTCAGATATTTTGAAAGCGTCATTCTTGCGTATAAATTATTATGGCAATACTTATTAAGTGATTAATCCGGGATAAAAGAAAATGCCCGTGAGAGCACAGCTCTCACGGGCATTTGAATTAACATATTATCTGTTTGTATAAAACTCCGCAAGGTGTTCGGCAAGAGTGCGGCACACCCCTGAGAACATATATTCGCAGTAGCTGTCCTTTTCCGTGAGGTTCACCCTCACCCCCGCGGTGCTTTCAACAGAGGGAAAGACCTTCTGCCCGTCTCCGCTTACTCTGACCTCGTCGTTTTCGGACACGCCGGACGACTCAAGCAAGCGGTCCATTGACTCGCTGAGCTCCGAGGTTTCTGCCCTTGCCTCTCTTACAAAGTTAGTGTAGAGAAAGGCGCTGCTCTCCGACGGGAGCTTGTAGAGAAAGTTTTCGGCTTTTATCAGCTCCTGCTCCCAGAGCATTATCCGGGTGCGCTCCCCGCTGATTGTAAATGTACGGTTTTGCCCGGTATAGTCTTTGGTGTAAAGACGGTTCACCTCATTGAATACATCCATAAGGTCATAAATATCATCTTCAAGCTCTGTGTATTCGTCATAAAGCGAGCAGACGCTGTCCAGCTTGTCATACAGCGCGGAGATGTCGCGCGAAACCTCTTCGGAGAGAGAATCCGGCTCTGATTTCAGCCTTGATGCCTCGTCGCGCCAGGACCTTACCTCGCCTATGTCAAAATCCGAAAGCAGAGTGCCGAAATCAGCGTTGATTTCCAGGCGCAGCTGCGCGTATCCGGCAAGAGTCTGAGCGCTTTCGCTGCCGTTGTTTTTCAGATATCCGAGAGCGGCGGAGTAATCGCTGCTTTCAATTTTTTTCTGAGCGAGCAGGAGAGTGATTGAATCTCTTGCGAGAAAAAGCGCGGCGGCAGCTGCCAGAACGGACAGCACCGAACAGACCGCAATAATAAGAGCTTTTTTGCGGCCGGGCGGAGTATCCTTTTTTACCTGAGTTTCGTTATTCATTACAGCACTTTTCCTTTTAAGGGAGCGTCAATGATGAAGTCAAGGTTATCCATAAATGAGGCGACCACGCCGTTGAACGCGTCCGGCAGAGCGTCGGCTACGGAGCCGGAAACGCCGTTTGCGAGCGCTTTGCTCGGCGGAGATGAGGTGGGATAAACGGTAACCGATTTGCCTGAGAACACAAAGCGCAGCCTGCGCTCTGTGATTGACTCAAGAGGTCTTACCCATATCTCAAGCTCGTTTTCGGCATTCCAGGCGGCAGTGCTCACTGCGGTGTAATCCATACCGCCGAGGTGATATTTGCTAAAGCGCGGTTTGCCGTCCATGCCGCAGGAAATCATATTGTGATCTTTGCCCTCATCCCAGGCGATAACACACTCATCCTCACGGAAGTCAAACACTATGTTGTTTATGTTGCCGCTTTTTTCGCTCGACATAAACACCACCGGAAGGGCGAGCATTGAGGGCGGAAAACCGACAGCGTTCAGAACGGTATTCTTTTTAAGCTGAATTACCTTGCCTTTGAGCGCCTGCTCGGTAACGCTTCTCGGGCGCGCCTCGAGGCAGGGCAGCGGGTTAAGCTTTATTTCGGGAGCGTCTTCGGGGGCTTTCCTCTTGTTTCCCGTGAACATCTGAGGGAAGTGGCGGAAGATGCAGTTTCTGGTTTTTTGCTCGTTTATCTCGCTGCAGGTGCACACCAGCAGAGCATCATAATCGTGGAAGAAAATCGCAAACTGAGAAAACATACCGTCCATTCTCTCTGTATGCTCCATACGGTTCATCCAGAAATAATAGCCGTAGCCGCACACGGAGTCCGACTCAGGGTCGCCGTTGTCGCTGTTGTCCGCCTGCTTTGAAATCGCGTCTTCAATATAACCGGCGGGAATAATCTGTTTGCCGTCGTACATACCTTTGTTAAGCACGCAAAGCGCAACCTTTGAAAGATCGTAGGGAGAGATAAACATACCCCATCCGCCGGCTTCCTGACCGGAGGGGTCACGCTCCCAGGCGGGCGGAGTAATGCCGAGAGGCTCAAAGAGGCGGGGCGTAAGATAATCCACCACGCCGAGCCCTGTCAGCTTCTTTATAATTGCGCCGCACATATAGGTGTTTTCGCTCACATACAGAAATTTTGTGCCGGGCTCGAATTCCCATTTTTCGTTTATGAAGTCCTTCACCCAGTCCGCGCTGGATTTATCGCTGAGATAGTTCACTCTTTTGCCGGCCGTCATTGTAAGCAGGTGAAACACGGTCATTTTTTCGAGCCATTCATCTGTTTTTTCGGGCCTGAGCTCGGGGAAGAAATCAATTACCCTGTCATTGAGCTTAAAGAGCCCTTCCTCAACGGCAAAACCCACCGCGATTGAAACAAAACTCTTGCTTACCGAAAACATCGTGTGGGGAATGTCCCTGCCGTAGGGTGAGGCGTGGCATTCAAACGCCAGCTTGCCGTGGCGGTAGAGCATAAGGGAATGCAGCTCTATTTCGCTCTCCCTGAAGTCATCGACAAGGGCGGCAATCTCTTTTGAATCCATACCGACCTGTTCGGGGAATTTCGCTTCGGGAATTTCACATTTTTTCTTTGCCATTTAAAATACCCCTTTCACAGTATATATCTGTAATCATTATATCACACTGAAAAATCAATTCAAATGTTTTGTTTCCTGAAAGAGCTCATTACCGTCAGGAAATTTTCAATAAGTGTCAGGCGGTCCTCGCCGTCGCTGTATCTGAGATAAAGGCAGGGCTTTCCGCCGCCCGCCGAAACGGTGAGGCGTCCGCTGAATTTCGCAGCGGTGTGCTGCACAACCTCCATATCAAAATCGGATATTTTGAAGCAGAGCCGCCTTCCCTCGGACGAAATCTCATAAATATCATTTTCGGCTGCCTTGCTCCTTATGAGAGAAATCCTGATAAGTCCGCGCACGCTTTCCGGCGGGTCGGAGAAACGGTCAATCAGCTCGTCAAGCACGTCGGAAACATCATCTGCGGTTTTGATATCGGCAATTCTGCGGTATATCTGCAGGCGCTGCGGCATGCTTGTTATATAGTCTTCGGGTATGTGAGCGTCTATGGGCAGGTCCACAAGGCATTCCTTTTCGGGAGCTTTTTCCTGCTCGCCCCGCTCTTCGTTTACCGCCTGCTCAAGCAGCTTTATATACATATCATAGCCTACGGCTTCCATCTGACCGTGCTGCCCGGTGCCGAGCACATTGCCGGCGCCCCGTATTTCAAGGTCGCGCATCGCTATATGGAAGCCGGAGCCGAATTCCGTGAATTCCCTGATGGCTTCAAGCCGCTTCTCCGCGATTTCGCTGAGCTGTTTTCCTCTTGTGAAGGTGAAATAAGCGCTCGCGCGTCTTGCGGAGCGGCCGACTCTGCCGCGTATCTGATGCAGCTGGGCAAGACCCATTCTGTCCGCATTTTCTATGATGAGCGTGTTCACATTCGGCACATCAACGCCGGTTTCGATAATAGTGGTGCAAACGAGTATATCGATTTCGCCCTCAAGCAGTCGCCTCCACACGTCGCTCAGCTCATCCTCGCTCATCTGCCCGTGTGCTATGGTAACCACGGCATCGGGGATGAGCTCTTTTATTTCGGCGGCTTTCCTGTCTATGGTTTCAACCTTGTTGTAGAGGTAGTAAACCTGACCGCCTCTGCGAAGCTCCTGCTCCATCGCCTGCACAAGCACGCCCATATCGTATTCCATCACATAGGTCTGCACGGGCTGCCTGTCAAGAGGGGCCTCCTCTATAACGGACATATCCCTTATCTTGCTCATTGCCATATTGAGCGTGCGGGGAATGGGGGTGGCGGTGAGGGTGAGCACATCAACCGACGGGTAGAGCGTTTTGAGCTTTTCTTTCTGGTTAACTCCGAAGCGCTGCTCCTCGTCTATAATTATAAGGCCGAGGTCGCGGAATCTTATGTCGTTTGAAATAATGCGGTGGGTGCCTACCGCGATATCTATGCTGCCGCGCCTGATGCCCGTGATTGTCTGCTCAATTTCGCGCTTTGTGCAGAATCGGGAGAGCATACCCGTTTCAATGGGGAAGCCGTCAAAACGCTTGAGTATGGTCTGATAGTGCTGCAGGGCAAGAATGGTGGTGGGCACCATTATTGCGACCTGCTTGCCGTCCGCGACGGCTTTGAACACCGCTCTGAGAGCGACTTCCGTTTTGCCGAAGCCGACATCACCGCACAGAAGGCGGTCCATAGGGTACGGCCTTTCCATATCGGCTTTTATTTCTTTAATGCAGCGCAGCTGGTCATCCGTTTCGGGAAACTCGAATCTCCGCTCAAAATCAGACTGCATGTCAATATCGGGCGAGAAGGCGTGCCCGCGGATTTTAAGACGCTTTGAATACAGCTCTATGAGCTCCTTTGCCATAGTCTGCACCGAGGAGCGCACTTTTGATTTTGTGTGCTGCCAGTCGGAGCCGCCGAGCTTGTTGAGCTTGACAGCTCTGCCGCTGTCGGAGGAGCCTATATACTTGGACACCTGGTCAAGCTGTGTGACAGGCACATAGAGAATATCGCCCTTGTCATATTTAATTTTTATGTAATCCTTTACCGTGCCGGAGGCCTCGAGACTGTTTATGCCCTCAAACACGCCGATGCCGTGGGCGGAATGCACCACATAATCGCCGCGGTGAAGCTCGCTCAGGCTGTTGAAGGCATTTTTGCTGCTTCTTCTGCCGGGCTGCTTCTGCCTTACCGCGGTGCGCGCTCTGTAGGTGAAAATAACAAACGATGCCGAGGGGTACTCCATGCCGTAAGAGAGTGAGCCGGAGATAACGCTGACTCTGTTGACGGGGAATTTTTCAGGGAGATCCGAAAAATAAGTGTTCTCTATACCTTCGCTTTCAAGATCGCGCGAGAGAATTTCGGCGGTTTTTTCTGTGCCCGCCATTACAACGCAGGTGTAATCCTGCCTGGCGGTGCGCCCCTCTATATCCTCCCTGATAGCGGCAAGAGAGCCGTTCCACGGGGGAATCTGCTTGGCGCTGAAGGATATGAGCTCCTTGACTCCGGTATCAAAGCTGCCGCGGGGAAGATTGTCAAGGTAAACCGCGCCCATATCAACATAGTATCTGTACAGCTCGTGGTCCTCAAGCGTGAAGCGCTCAAGCCCTCTGCAGAGAGTGCCGTCCTTGAAAAGCGATTTTACTGTTTCGTGCTGAATTGTCGCGGCGCTGTTCCACTTATCCTTCACGGCAAAGCTCTCGCATACAAACAGCATATCATCTTTTGCGTAGTCAAAAATGCCGCCCGCGTCGGGGTAAATAAGCGGCATATATTTATCCGCGCAGCTTATGCGTATGCCGGAGCTGATTCTGTCTTTTTCTTCATTGAGCATTTTAAGCCCCTGACCCCTGATGTGCTTTTCGGCAATCAGCTTGTCAATCAGGGCGGTGAGAACATCCTCTGAGACGATGATTTCCTTTGCGGGGCTTATTCGCGCCTCGTCAAGCATCTCTGTACGCCTCTGCGTGTCAAGGTCGAATGAGAAAACGGAATCAACGCTGTCGCCCCAGAACTCCACCCTGCAGGGTTCCTTCGCATCCGGCGGGAAAAAGTCAAGTATTCCGCCTCTCACGGCAAACTGACCCGGGCCGTCAATCTGCGGAGCGCGGGTGTAACCGCTCTCTGTGAGCTTAAAAGCGACCTCATCCATATCATACTGCTCGCCGGCGCGTATGGTGAGGCTCTTGCTCATAAGTGTTTCGGGCGGCACGGTAAGCTGCATCGCGGCTTCCGATGAGGCGGCAATCACATCGTAATTGCCGGTGAGCATTTTATCAAGCACGTGAAGGCGCCTGTGCTCATATTCTCTTGAAACGGTTTCGTCGGTGCGGTATGAGATGTCCCTCGCGGGGAAGACATAAGCGCGCATACCGAGCGACTCAAGGTCCGAAACAAGGCGCGAAGCCTGCGACTCATCCGGCACGAGCACAAGGGCGCGCTTTTTGAAGCCCGTGCAGAGCGATGAAATCACATGGGCTTTGTGAATATAAGCAAGGCCCGTTACGCCCAGAGGCAGCCGGCGCTTATGAATCGCCGTCACAAGTGAGCGGAATTCGGGTATTGATTTGGCAATGTCCGTATAACAGTTCATATTTTTACTCCGTAGGCGGATAAATCCTTTATGAGAGTGTCAATGTTTCCGTCGTGCCTTATGGCTTTCATTCCGCATTCTTCGGCGGCCTGCGCGTTTGCCTGCACATCATCAATGAAAACGCATTCTTCTCTTTTCAGCCCGAATTTTTCAAAGAGCTTTTCGTAGATTTCCTTTTCGGGTTTGAGCAGAAGGTAATCTGCGGATATCAGATAGCCGTCAAAGAGCTCAAGCGCGGGTATATTCACCTTGTTGTCATAGAAATCGGCCGAGGCATTGCTCAGCAGGAAAATCATATAGCCGTTTCTGCGAAGGTTAAGTATGAGTTTATACATCTCCTCAAAAGGCGGCATATAAGGATAAAGGTTGTAGGTCATATCCTTAACCTTTTCAAAAGCGTGCGCGGGGATTTTGTCCCCGGCGGCTTCCATTATGTCATCGGGAGTTATTGTACCCCTGTCTTTTTCTGCCCAGAGCTTGTTTCTGAATATTTCTCTCAGGGCAATATCCGCAGTCTCTTTGTCAAAAAGCGAGCATAGCGTTTTCTCCGGATTATAGTCAATGAGCACTCCGCCCATATCAAAGACAATGTTTTTAATCATCGTTTCACCTTATTTCATATAAACGCCTTTACGCCCTCTCCGCGTGCCGGAGGGGGCTTTTCCACATAATAATACACTTTTGCCCGTGATTCGTCAATCCTTAATATTATTATTGAAAATATAAAAACGCTGTGCTAAAATCAACATATAATCTTTTCGGAACGGAGGAGCAGTATGCAGGAAAATTTGCGTGACGTAAGCCCTGTTATAATTCTGCCCGGAATCAACCATTCCCCCGTATATCTTTATGATGAAAACGGACGCCCCGTGACGGATGAAAACGGACGCAGAACCGGCGGCACTCTTATGATACCCGACACAAAGGCGTTCAGGGAGAAGCTGCCCGACCTTGCGCGCGAGCTTGCCCTTAGCGTAGTCAGCCGCAAAAAAGGCAAGGTGTACGAAAAAGCGTATGCCTGCGCCAAGGCGTTCACGCGGATACAGCACTGCGATGATAACGGCGACTTTGTAAACAACCTCAGGCCCGAAAGGTGGAACTACCCCGTATCCGAAATGGATGATGAGCTTAAGGCGTGGGCTTACCGTATGGTGCCTATGCAGGCGCTCACGAAGGAGATAGGGGAGGATAAGCTTTTCTTCTTCACCTTCAACCTTGTCGGCGACCCGCTCGACTCGGCGAGAGAGCTCAGGGATTATATAGCAATGGTGAAGGAATACACCGGAAGTAACAAGGTGTCGTTTCTGCCCGTAAGCCTGGGCGGCACAGTCCTGACTGCATATATGTCGCTTTTTGACTGTGAGGATATCGACCGCATTGTGAATGTGGTGGCCTGCCTTGACGGCACGGACATAGCCGCTGATATTTTTGCCCGTGAGTTTGACACCTCGGATATGTTCCTCAGGCACGAGTTTATACCCGCCGTATTCAGAGAGGAAACAGGCAGCCCTCTGCCCGGCTACGGCATTAACATACTGCTTCACGCTCTGCCTGAAAGCGCTTTTGCCGCTTTCCTGAGCGGGTTTATGAGCGGATTGCTTGACAGCCTTATGATTAACTGCCCGCAGATATGGGCAATGCTTCCCTCATACAGATATGAGGAGCTTGCCGCAAGGTATCTTTCCGACGGCAGGCACGCGCGTCTCAGGGAGCGCACGGATGAATTCCAGCGCGCGCGTCTGAGCTTAAAGGAAAACCTGCTCAAAGCGAAAAAGCTCGGAGTAAAGATAGATTTTATTTCAGGCTCGGGTCTTGATTTCGGCGATGTGGAATACTGCTTCTTCAGCGCCGTAAAATCAAAGAGCAGATATAATACCGACGGTATAATAAATCTTTCATCCTGCACCCTTGGCGCATACGGCGTGCCCGCGGGCAAGACGCTGCCGGCTGATTATATCAGAGAGAAAACGCAGGCGCTCTCGGGCAGATATATTTCACCCGACAGGCGGGTTGACGCCTCAACGGCTCTCATACCCGACAACACCTGGATTTTCCTTGACCAGCATCACGAGGTCGGCAAAAACGACGCTGTGCTCAACCTCGCAAAAAGCATAATCACAGGCGAGGTGGACAACATATATTCCGACCCTATGAGATTCCCCCAGTTTAACCGGGGAGCGAACACCTACGCTCTCAGGCGCTGGAAACTGCCGGACGGCAAACAGGCTCTTGAGGAGATACATTCCGGCTCGGTCAGGACCGCGCCGAGTGTGATTGCGGAGCTTGAGGAGGCGGTCAGCAGGGGCGAAAAAGTGCTTGAAAGCACCATAGGCAACCCGCGCCTTGCTCAGAAAGCCCTGGCGGATTTAGAGAATATCCTCGTGCGGCTCGGCAGGGTCAGCGCCCCGAAAACTCCCGGATTATTTGAAAAAGCGCTCGGCAAAGCGGCTCAGTCCGTAAGCAGAGCTTTGATAAGGAGAAAATGAACCATGAAAAAACTTATTTCCGTTTTTCTTGCACTGTGTACCGTGCTCAGCATAGCGCTGGTCTGCGCGGGCGCTCAAAGTAGCATCAAAACCACCTGCGGCGGCGAAGGCGTATGCGACAGCGTGCCTACCATTGTTATTCCGGGCATAGGGCAGAGCCAGGTTTATCTTGTTGATGACGCCGGTAATTTTGTTTACGACAAAGGCGAAAAAATCAACTGCTTCCCCGCCTACTTTAACGTGGGAAATATTGTGAAAAGAGTAATTGTTCCCGTGCTGATTTCACTTTTCTCCCAGCGTGACGCGGGTCTCTCCAAAGCTCTCTGCAAAGTTGTTGATGATTGCTTCTATATGAACACCTGCGACAGCGAAGGCAACCCCAGCAAATACGGAAAGCTTGAGGAATTTCCCTACTCCCTTGCCGAGTGCAGCCCCGAAGAGAAGAAAATCATTTACGGCCATATTCCCCTGCAGGGCTATTCCGAAATAGCGGGCGAGGATCACCTCTATTATTTCGCTTACAATTCATTCGGCAACAATATTCAGGTTGTTGACCGTCTGTATGAATATATCGAAATGGTCAAGGCCGAAACCGGGCACGATAAGGTCAACATCGCCCCCATAAGTCTCGGCGGTACCGTTGCCAACGGACTTCTTGAGTATTACAGCGGCAGATACGAAGGCAAGCCCTGTGTTTACGAAAGCCTCAACAAGATAGTCTATATCGTTCCCGCGGTTGACGGCTCGTCAATAGTGGGCGATGTGATGGGGCTTGACCTTGCCTTCCTTAACCCCGATTATCTTTATAACGGCTTTCTTGAGGGGCTTATGGACGAGAAAACCGCAAGGATGATTGAGATACTTCTGCGTATTTTCCCGGATGAAATGCTTATGGATGTGCTCAACAAGGTCTGCGAGCATCTTGCCGGCACCGTTATAGCGTATTCAACCAATATGTGGGCGCTTGTTCCCTCTGAGAATTACCCCGCCTGCGCCGAAAAATGGCTCAGTTCGCCTGAAATGGCAAATATCAGAAAGCAGACGGATTTATACTACACCGCTCAGAAGAACAGGTTTGATAATCTTGCCGCGGCTCAGCGCGCGGGCGCAAAGGCATTCAATATTGTTGACTACGGTGTACCCCTTTACAATGTAGGCAATTCCTGGAACAAGGAAAACGCTGACGGCGTAATTGACCTTGACTCAACTTCAATGGGCGCTTATGCCGCAAACGTGGGCGAAACTCTGCCCGAGGGCTACACCCAGGCAAACACAACCTGTACCAATCCCGACCACAATCATATTTCACCCGACAGAGTAGTGGACGCGTCCACCTGCGCTCTGCCCGACACCACCTTCTTCTTTGCCCATCAGTCGCATGAAGCGACGGCGAGAAACGATATTATTATGGTGCTCGCCACCGAGCTGCTCGCGCACGATAATATTGAGGATGTTTATTCCGACCCCGCTTTCCCGCAGTTCAATCAGGGCAGAGACACAAGAGGCTTTAAAAACGATATGCTGCCCCTTGCGAAATCCATTGATCAGAGCAAGCTGACGGCCGATGAGGCGGCGCGCCTCAACGCGGCGATAGAAGAGGCTGAAAGAGTGCTCGCAACCACTGCCCCGAAGGAGGGCGAAACCGAAGAGGCCAAGGCAAATCTCAGGGCTGTTCTTGTGGAGCTCGGCTATATGGAGCCTGAATCAGAGCCGGAAGACCCCGGTATGATGAAGAAGATAAGCCTCTGGCTCTACGATAAGTTCGGCACAAACGGTTTTTCTGAGTACCCTGTGACGGCAGCGAAGAAAGTTTTCGGAAGATAAATAAAAAAACGGTCTGCAGAAACAAACTGCAGACCGTTTATCATTTCAGTCAATCTTCACTTCAAAGTATGCGCCGGGCAGGTTGCTGTCAACATATTTACCGTCGCCGAACACTCTCGCTCTTACCGTGACTTTATCGTCATAAACGCTCAGAATGTATCCCTGGCCGTTTCTGTCAAAGCTTCCGTGGTTAAGCACTCCTACGGTAGGCAGTGAGAGCGCCTTGTAAGCGCCGTAATCCTCAAAGTTGTATTTGCTCACGCCGTAATGAAGATGGCCGGTAATAAACCAGATGTTTTTGTATCTCTCAAACGTTTCTTTTATTGCGTCGCTCTGTTTTCCGACTGAGCCCCGCCAGTCGCCTCTGCCAAGCCAGGTTACGGGCAGACCGTTTGTGCGGTCAAGCGTCTGGTGGTTAAGCACAAAAACGGGCCTGCCTCCGCAGGATGCGAGCTCCCTGTCGAGCCAGTCAAGCTGGGCGTTGCTTATATGCGAGCTTTCAAAAGCGGTGCTGTCCGAGCCCATCATAATAAACTTGTATGAATTGATTTCGGTTGAGAAATAGTAATGCTCATTTGTGCCGGCTATACCGCCGTTTACGCTTTTTATAAACCGGTTGAATCTTTCAAGCTGAGGTCTGTAGCTCCTCGCTCTTATGTCGTGATTGCCCGAAACGGCGAGGAAATTTGAAAACTTATCGCCGGCGCCTCTGATTATTTCCGCCGCCATCATCAGCTCGGCCTGCTTACCGAATTCGCATATATCCCCCAGAAGCATAAGCACATCCGCCTTGCCCTGCATATTTTCAAGGTCACGGCAGGCTGATGAGAGGCGCGCACTCCTGAGCGGTGAAACAAACGAAATCTGCGGGTCGCCCCAGGCAATTATGCTGAGGTTTGCGTTTTCATCGATAATAATCGGGTCGTCTTTTGCGGGCTGCGGTATGCCTACCGCTTCCAAAGCGGTTCTCATTTTGTCAATCAGCATTTTATGCACCTGCCTGTTCAGAATAAAAAGCAAAAACAGCGGAAACTTATTATGTGCATTTTAACACTGTAAGCCGCCTGCGTCAACGCCGTAAATAAAAAAACACAGTTAAGTATGCGCATAAAAAAACAGGCCTGCGTTATTACACAGACCCGGTTTTTTTTGCAGTCAGGAATTAAAAGAATATGCCTTTGATTTCGTCAAAGCCTACTCCTTCAAAATCTCCTGCGTCAAAGCCTTTTACGGTGTCAACAATTGCGCCGCCGAGACCCTTGAGAGTGTCAAGGTCAAGTCCGCCGAACAGAGCCTTGAGAGCGTTGAGAATTTCTCCCCACTCAATACCGCCGAACAGATCCTTGATCTTGTCAACGATAAGTCTCAGGTAACCTAAGGTGCTGTACTGATCGGAATAGGGGCACATTGCGATGTGCTTCTCGTACTCTGCCTTGATTGTGAATACGCAGGGGCAACCGTCGTCCTTATAGAATTTACCGCTGTAGCAGCATCTCTTGACGTGATCGGTTTCATTCACATAGTAGGCGTAGTGTTCGTTGAGAGCCTTCTCGTTTTTGAGTGTTTTACCGCAGTAATAACATTCGTTTTCTTTGGACTCTACTTTGTAGCTCTTGTAAGCCTCGCACTCATCCAGATGGGCGGCATAAGCTTCGGAAGTGCCGATTACCTTATCGCAATAGGGGCAGATAACGTAAGAAACATTCTCAAGCTTGATAACCTCCGGAATAATGATTGTGGTGTCTGAGCTACTCTCTGCTGAAGCTTCAGCTGAAGCATCGGCTGCGTATGACATAATCGAAACGCAGGAGAATGCGAACAGCATCGCAAACAGCACACACAGGGTTTTCTTCATTTTTTACCAATCATCCTTCACAATAGATTTGGGGCATAAAATGCCCTATCGTTGGTATTTTACCACTACATATTGTGTATGTCAACTGCCATGCGAACGATTTATGAAAAATAAATAAAAATAATTTTTTTCGTGCAGGATTTTTTAAAAAATCCGGGTATTATATATTTGAGGGGGTGCAGATATGCCCTGTATAAGAGAAAAACTATATGAAACCGAGCGCGCGGTTCTTGCCCCCGGCGCTGCCCTGGCGTGCCAATCAAAAGGGCGGGCGGTGCCCGAAGAGGAGAGCCCGATAAGGACCGAGTTTCAGCGCGACAGAGACAGAATAATCCACTGCTCCTCATTCAGGCGGCTCAAGCACAAGACCCAGGTTTTCCTCTCTCCCGAGGGCGACCATTACCGCACACGCCTTACCCACACGCTTGAAGTGTCGCAAATTGCCCGCACCATCGCCTGCGCTCTGCGCCTCAACGAAGACCTTACCGAGGCGATTGCTCTGGGCCACGATATAGGCCACACGCCTTTCGGGCACGCGGGCGAAAGAGCTCTCAACTCCGCCTGTCCCCTCGGCTTCAGGCATTTTACGCAGAGCTTAAGGGTTGTGGATAAGCTTGAGAAAGACGGAGAGGGGCTTAATCTTACCTATGAAGTCAGAAACGGCATAGAGCGGCACACCCGCGGCGAGGACGCCGAAACGCTTGAGGGCAGAATAGTCCGCCTTGCCGACAAAATCGCGTATATAAATCACGATATAGATGACGCTGCCACGGCGGGCATTATGAGCGAGAGCGACATACCCGTTGAAATCAGGGATGTGCTCGGCTACAAAAAGAGCGAGAGGATAAACACCCTCGTTATGAACTGCATAGAAAACAGCTCCGATGACATACGCCTGTCTCCCGATATAGAGATGGTGTTTGATATGCTGCACAGATTTATGTTTGACATGGTATATACAAACCCCGCCTGCAAAAGCGAGGAGTCAAAAGCGGAGCTTATGATTAAAACGCTGTATGAGCAGTTTTCGAAATTCCCGGAAAAGATGCCGGCTCAGTATATAAAAATCGCGCGCACGGAGTGCCCCGAAATTGCCGCCTGCGACTATGTGGCGGGCATGACGGACGGCTACGCGGTTAAAATATTCAACGATTTATTCATTCCCAAATCATGGAGTTACTTCAATGACTGAAATCAGATTAAAAAACAGAATACTTTCATTTGCCGCAATCCTTATAACCTTTGTAATGTGTTTTACGGTAATGTACACTGTCGCCGGAGCCGATGAAGACAGCACCGCATCCTCTTCGTCCGAGGCATCTTCCGATGAAACAGACGAAACCGAGGAGGATACCGGCGAAACGGAGTCTCAGAGCGAGACTGAAACGGAAAGCGTCACCTCCACGGCCAAAGGCGGCTCGCAGAGAACCACCTGGACCAACCGTTACAGGACCACCACCGGAAAAGGCGGAGAAAGCACACAGAGCACGTCCGTTGATGACACCGATGACACCGCGACCTCCGGCTCGGATATTTCATCAACCAGCAGAAGCAGCCTCACGGGCGTTCCGCACGAGTTTAACCGCACCACATACCGAGGCAGTGCCGACACCGTAGCGAGCGGCTCATACACCACTGTCAATACCGGGCTGCCTACAATCACGCAGGAAACCTATGAAGCGGGCAATGTGAGCGATTTCAGCGGCTTTTCATTTGATTTCACTACGATTGAGGTAACGGAGTCATCCTCAGCTCAGGAGGAGACGGAAAGCGCGCAGAGCAGCCCCGTTTTCAAGCGTCTTGCCGTTGGCTTCGGCGCTTTGGCGCTCCTGCTTGCGCTGGGCGGCGCGGGCTTTGCCGTATGGTACAAAAAAGAAGAGAAATTAAAAGAAGAGCAGCAGGATTTATATAAGTTTTAAGAGAGAGAGCGTAGTTAATGGCGATAAGCAGAGAGTTTATTCAGGATATACACGACCGGCTTGACATAGCGGATGTGATTTCATCCTATGTCAGCCTCAAGCCTGCGGGCAGACGGTTTAAGGGGCTGTGTCCTTTTCACGGTGAAAAAACGCCGTCCTTTACGGTTTACCCGGAGACCAATTCTTTTTATTGCTTCGGCTGCGGAGCGGCGGGCGATGTTATCGGGTTTATCCAGCGCATAGAAAACCTCGACCGCATAGAGGCGATAAAAGCCTGCGCGGACAGGGCCGGGCTCTCGATGCCTGAAGAAGGGTATGACGATTCGCTCACAAAGCGGCGTCTGCGCATTCTTTCCGCCAACAGAGAGGCGGCAAGGTTTTTCAACGCTCAGCTGCGCGAAGAGAAAAACAGACACGCTCTTGAGTATTATCTTAACAGAGGACTTACCCCCGCTACAATAACTCATTTCGGCCTTGGCTACGCACCCGATGACTGGCACGCCCTTACAAATCATCTCAAATCAATGGGCTATACCGAAAATGAGCTTATTCTGGCCAATCTTTCCCGGCGCAGCGACGGCAAGGCCGGCTGCTACGATATATTCCGCAACAGGATGATGTTTCCCATAATTGATGTGCGCGGCAATGTTGTAGCTTTCAGCGGGCGAAGATATAACGAGCAGGACAAGCAGAAATACGTCAACACCTCCGACACGCCCGTTTTCAAAAAGGGCAACACGATATTCGGGCTTAACTTTGCCAAGAATTCCTCCGACTCAAGGCTGATAATAGTTGAGGGGCAGATGGATGTTATAGCGCTCCATCAGGCGGGGTTTACAAACACTGTTGCCTGCCTCGGGACCGCTCTTACAACGGAGCAGGCAAACATTCTTGCCCGGTATGCCGAGGAGCTTCTTATCTGCTATGATAACGATGAGGCGGGCAGGAAGGCCACCGCGAGAGCTCTCGAGATTCTCGAAAATACGGGACTCAAGCTTAAAGTAATCAATATGGAGGGCGGCAAGGACCCGGATGAAATTATAAAAACTCACGGCAAAGAGAGATTCAATGACCTCATAAAGGGCGCCGCCAACCGGACCGAATACCGTCTGAATACCGAAATGAGCAAATATAATGTTCTTACGGACGACGGCAAGCTGAAATTTCTGACCGCCGCGGCCGAGGTGCTCGCGGACAGCTCCCCGATGGAAGCGGAAATTTACACTCTGCGCCTTGCGAATGAATTCGGCATAAACAAGGATTCTCTTTCAGCCCAGATTGAAAATGCCAAAAAGAATCTGAAACGTAAAAAGGCATCCGAAAGGATGAAAGAGGACAGAGCGATGCTCGCAAACAGCTTTTCCGATAAAAGCAACCCCGAGAGAGCCAAGAATATCAGGGCAGCGAGCGCTGAAGAGGTGCTCATTGCTTCTTTAATGCGAAATCCTGATTTTTATCAGAAACTCAGAGACCGATTTTCCCCGGATGATTTTGTAACTCAGTTCAACAGGCGGATAATAACGCATCTGATTGAGCTCATTGAGGGCGGCTACTCCACGGATGTAGGCATGTTCAGCGAGGTGTTTTCATCCGAGGAACTCGGCAGCATCCAGCGCATTTCATTCAGAGGCGATGAGACGGCCAACACGCTCAAAGAGTGTGAGGACTGCATAAAGGTCATAAAAGAAGAGAAAGCCGCGCTGAGCAACCCGCTCGCGCAGGGCGGAGAAATCACCGACGAGCAGTTTGCGGATTTCTTTCGGAATAAACAACAATAATATAGAAATAAATAAATAATAATAAATATTATACAGTAATAAGGGAGAATAATATGGATAACTTTGAAAAGAAATCACCGTTCAAGGCGCTTATCGAAAAGGGCAGAGCAACGGGAACCCTGACAGCCCAGGACATTGACACCGCGATTCTCGAGATGAATATTGAGGTTGAAGCCATCGACAAGCTTTATGAAACTCTCGAAGCGGAAAATATCAAGGTCGTGGATGATATGGTCAGCGGTGACCTTGAGGACTTTGATCTGGATATTCCCAAGACGGCGGAAATCGGCGCGATAGATGACGGCAACTCAAATATCGATGACCCGGTTAAGGTTTATCTCAAGGAGATAGGCAAAGTGCCCCTTCTTTCTCCCGAGGAAGAAATCGAGCTTGCCATACGTATAGCCGATGAGGACGAGCAGGCAAAGAAGCGCCTTGCCGAGGCTAACCTTCGCCTTGTGGTAAGCATAGCCAAGAGATATGTCGGCAGGGGAATGCATTTCCTTGACCTTATTCAGGAGGGCAACCTCGGTCTGATAAAAGCGGTTGACAAATTTGATTACACAAAGGGCTTCAAGTTTTCGACCTATGCCACATGGTGGATAAGGCAGGCAATCACCAGGGCGATTGCCGACCAGGCGAGGACCATAAGAATACCCGTGCATATGGTTGAGACCATCAACAAGCTCAAAAAGACAAGCAGCCAGCTTCTGCACAAAAACGGCAGAGAGGCTACCGCGGAGGAAATCGCAGAGGCGCTCAATATGCCGCCCGAAAAGGTGCGCGATATAATGAGAGTTGCGCAGGAGCCGGTTTCGCTCGAAACGCCCATAGGCGAGGAAGAAGACAGTCACCTGGGCGACTTTATTCCCGATGATGACGCTCCCGCCCCGGCTGACGCCGCTTCAATGATGCTTCTCAAGGAGCAGCTCAACGAAGTGCTTGCCACCCTTACCCCCAGAGAGGCGCAGGTGCTCAAGCTCCGCTTCGGTCTTGAGGGAGGCCACCCGCACACTCTTGAGGAAGTGGGCGCGGAATTCAATGTTACCCGTGAGCGCATACGTCAGATAGAGGCGAAGGCTCTCAGAAAGCTCCGTCATCCGAGCAGAAGCAAAAAACTGAAAGATTATCTTGAATAATCGGTATTTGTATGATATAATCAGCAATCGTGGGTGTTATTTGTCACAAAAAACGCGAAAAGATTACAATTTGTAATATTTTTGTCATTTTTTTAACAAAAAAGTATTGACAAGCGGGTTTTAAAGTGCTAATATAATGCCACAATCGATAAACACGTAAACAAGAAAGGAATTGATGTAATTATGAAAAAGATACTTGCAATCGTTCTCGCAGTTGTTATGATCTTCTCAATGAGCGCTATCGCTTTTGCTGATGACACCGGTTCATCCGCTCCCGAGACCACAACTGCTGCTCCCGCAGTAAACTTCAACATTGCTGAGTCCATCAACAACATCATCAACCAGATCGTAGCTGCTCTTCAGGGCGACGTTCTTGCTACCATCCAGGGTTACATTCAGCAGATCGTAAACGCTATTGAGGGTCTCCTTCCTCAGAGCGACGTTCTCGGTGCTGTTGCTGACCTCGAAGGCGCACTCGGCGGTCTTAACCTCGGCGGCGACCTCTTCAGCTATGTAAAGAACCTCATCAACACCCTTAAGCAGAAGATTAAGGACTTCTACTGCCATGAGACTGAGACAGTCGTAGAAGAGACCGAAGCTGAAGCTCCTGTTGACACCGGTTCAACTTCCATCGGCATCGTAGCTTTCGCTGCTGTTTCCGTAGCAGCCGCTGCAGCTTATGTTTGCACCAGAAAAAAGGAAGACTAATCAGATAATCTGATATAAAAAATTCTCCGCATCGCAAGATGCGGAGGTTTTTTTTGCGCTTGGTAAAAACATGCCCGTACAACGCGTGACAGGGTTATATTGGCTGCAAAGCTTGACTTTATACGGAGCAGATATTATAATTCATACATAAAAAACCAGTTTGGATGAAGGTGATTCCATGAAAACGGCGGGCAAAATCATATCAGCCCTGCTTGTTCTCTCATTTGTTTTCACATTATGCGCCTGCACGCCCCCCGCGGAAAACACAGAGCCGGCAAATTCCGGCGAGAGGGAGATAAAAACCAATGTTGCGGTGCCTAAGGGTCCGCTCGGGATGGGCCTGGCAAAGCTCAAGGCAGACAAATCCTATGCCTATGATGTGAAATATTATGACAGCGTGCAGTATGTTGAGGACTGTATTATTGACGGCTCTGCCGATATAGCCGTGCTGCCCATTGACCGTGCCGTTAATATTTATAACCGCACCGGCGGCGGAATCCGCATTATTGCGATAAATTCACTCGGCAACGGTCAGGTGCTTTACAGAGGCTCCAAAAAAATATCATCGGTTGACGACCTCAAGGATAAAACCGTTTACACCTCGGGTCAGGGTACAGTTTCTCAGTACGCAGCGGAGTATATCCTCTCTGAAAACGGAATAAAGCCCAAAAAGCTTAAATATGTCGATTCTTTTGATGAGCTTGTAACTATGGCGTCGGAAGGCAAAGCGGATTACTGCATCCTCCCCGAGCCTTACGCCACCGAGCTCAGGTACGCGACAAATCCGCTTGTAAACACCAAGGAGAGCACAACTCCCGAGCAGAAGAAAAAGGCGGAGAAAGATTTTCCCAAGGAAAAAAGATGGAAGAAGGGGCTCAGCCTTTCTGAGGAGTGGGAAAATATCACAGGCGAAAAATTCGCTTACGGCTGTGTAGTCGCAAAAACGGATTATATTGAAGCAAATCCCGATATCATTTCCGAATTTCTTATCTTTAACGAGGTGTCGGTAAACTGGATTAAGGCCTTTGATGACAGAGAGGGCACATACAACAATATCTATATCCTCCTTGAGCAGGATATTTATTCGGACAAAGCCCGGGCAGACTCCACCTTCAGATCAAGCAACGTAGTGTTTATTGAAAAAGAAGCGATGATGTCAGCGATTGACTCTACCCTGACCTCGCTTTATACCGTAGCGCCCGACCTGTTTGACGGCGATGAGGTGAAGGCCTCCGACATCTGCTTTACATACGAGTAAACCGTAATACACAAACGGCCGCTTTTAAGCGGCCGTTTTTCCTTTTTCAGAGCGTCAAATATTTTTGCTTGTATTTATAAAAATAATATAGTATAATTGCAACGAATGGGGCGCATTTACCCCACACCTTATTTCCGATAATATCAGGAGGTAAAAACCATGAAGAAAATTCTTGCAATCTTACTTGCTCTTTCAATGCTCGCGATGTTTGCGGCCTGCGGAGCAAAGAACGCACCCGAAACCACTTCAGCTGAAGAGACCGAGTCAATCTCCGAGACTGCCGAAGCAACAGAAGCTACTGACGAAGTAACCGAAGAGCCCGCAACAGAGGCAACCTCAGAGGATGCTTCCGCATCCGAGGCAGACACCACTGCCGCCCCCACCGAAGCAGCTTCCGAGACCGAATCCTCCGCCGAAGCTACAGAAGCTGAGACCGAGAGCACAACAGAGGCTCCCAAGGCTCCCAAGACCAAGGAAGAAATCGTTGCTTACTTCAATGAAGCATCCAATAAAGTCAAGACAGACGCCAAGTCCGCCACCAGACAGTATTCAAAGATTTCTCTTAACGGCGGCACAACCCTTCCTTCATCCCTTAACACAATCCTCAAAATACTCGGCGGTGCTGATAAATTCATAGGCGACCAGCTCGCAAAGAACAGCAAGAACGATCCTGAAACCTTCACCGGTGCACAGATCAAGGCGACTTACCCGGTTGAGGGCGAGAGCTATGTTTCAAAGCTCACCGCAGCCGATGTAAAGAGCGCTACCTGCACCGAGCAGAACGGCAAGTATGTCATCACCATCACCACTGTTGAAGACGGCAAGTCCGACAGCATCAAGCACGGCCAGGGCCACGCTCCCAAGGCTTTCAACGTTGTTCTTCCCGGCGTTGTCAATGACAATATACCCGGCGCTGCTGCAGGTATCGTAGGCACAGCCACAATGAACTACCCCTCAAGCACCGTAAAGGTTGTTATCGACCCCGCAACAGGTCACGTTGAGTCCGCGGTTTATGATCTTTACTGGACCATAAACTTCGACAAGGTAGGAGCAATCCTTCCCTTCCACACTTCTGATTCATGGGCCGTCAAATATTGATTGACAAGGAGTGTTCGCAATGAAAAAAGAAGTCCTTGTTGAGACAAGCGCAAGACACGTTCACGTTACAAGAGAAGCTCTTGACATTCTCTTCGGAGAGGGCTATGAGCTCACCAAGAAAAAAGATTTATCTCAGCCCGGTCAGTTCGCGAGCAACGAGAGAGTCGCGGTTGTAGGCACCAAAGGCCAGTTCCCCGCGGTTTCCATTCTCGGCCCCATCAGACCCGACTGCCAGGTAGAGCTTTCACTCACCGATGCCCGCTCAATCGGCGTTGACGCTCCCATCAGGGAGAGCGGCGACGTCGCCGGCTCAGGCGCCTGCAAGCTTGTGGGCCCCTGCGGCGAGGTTGAGCTTTCACAGGGCGTTATTACCGCTCAGAGGCACATTCACGCCACTCCCGAGGATGCCGAGAAATACGGCCTTAAGGATAAGCAGATTGTTGCCGTAAAAATCGAGAGCGAAGGCCGCTCACTCATATTTGACGATGTTATAGTCAGAGTGAGCCCCAAATACGCGCTTGCGATGCACATTGACACAGACGAGTCAAACGCCGCGTGCGCCAAGCCCGGCATGATGGGCGAAATTCTTTGAGTTTTATCAGACAATACGGGCTGCTGCATACCGCGGCAGTCCGTATTTTACAGTGAGGTACCTATATGCTTTCTTTTACCAATTTCGGAAGAACTGTTCTTGCAAAAATAGTTGCTTCCCTTTATGTTATTACGAGCGTGCTGTTTGCGGGCTTTCCTGTATCCGCCGGAGAGGACCCGGTTACTCCCGCGGATTTCACCCCGGTTATCCGCTTTGCCGTGTGCAGCGATATTCATTTAAACGGCGAGCAGGATCAGCCCGAAGCAGCGAGACTCAAAAAGCTGATTGATTTTATGTATGATTATTCCTCTTCTCAGCCCTACCCCTGCTTTGACGCGCTTGTGTGTGTCGGGGATGTGGCAACAACGGGCTACGAAAAGGAATATGAAATGTTTAACAGCATCATCGCCGAAAAGCTCAGGGATGAAACTCAGCTGATGATATGCACGGGCAACCACGAATATATCGCGACCAGGGACTATGACGCCTCAGAGAGCGCGCGCCTTTTTGAAAAAATGGAGGGCGAGCTCGACACGCATTACGCAATCAACGGCTATCATTTCATCCTCGCTTCTTATGATGATAACGGCAAGACCTTCTCGGGCAAGCTTGACTGGCTCGATGAGCAGATAAAGCAGGCAGAGGCGGAATCAGCCGACAAGCCGGTACTTGTGTTTCAGCATCCCGGTCCGTTTGCAACCGTTTATGGCAGCATCAACTGGGGAGATTTTGACCTTAACAAAGTGCTTATGAAGCACCCTCGCGTTGTGGATTTCTCCGGCCATTCACATTACCCGGTAAATGACCCGCGCACTCTGTGGCAGGGCAACTACACCGCCCTGGGCTGCGGCACTCTCAGCTACTTTGAGACCGAGCTTGACGCCATAGCCGGCAACTTCCCATACGAGGTTGAAAATGCCGCTCAGTTTTACATTGTTGAAGGGGATAAGGACGGTAACCTGCGCATAAGGCCCTATGACCTTATCACCGACAGCTTCTTTGACAATGAGTATTATCTGACGGGCCTTGCGAAAAAGAACTTTGACTACACCTATCTCAAGAGAAAAAAGAGAGATACAGCCCCCGTCTGGCCCGAAAGCACAGCCTTTGAGACCCGCGTTAATGAAGAGGGCGAAACCCTGCTCACATTCACGGGAGCCACGGACAAATACGTGGTGGAGAGCTACAAGCTCAGCGTTACGGAAAACGGGATTCCCGTATTCTCAGACAATTTCTCGGGCAAATATATGTATCTTTATGAGCCGAATGAGTATGAGGTGAACCTCGGCAAGCTTAAAGAGGGCAGAAAGTACAGCGCGCAGATAGTTGCCCTTAACGCTTATGCCGAGACCTCGGCTCCCTTCAGCTTCAGCTTTACTGCGTGAGAGGTTAATATGGATATAAAAAATATTCTTTCAAAATGCGATCATACTTTGCTTGCCCCGCAGGCGACCCTTGCCGAAATATACGCGCTTTGCGATGACGCCGTGAAATACGGCACGGCGAGCGTGTGCATACCCGCTTCATATGTGAAGGCCGCAAAAGAGAAATACGGCGGCAAGCTCACAATATGCACCGTAATCGGCTTCCCCTGCGGTTACTCCACCGCCGCCGCAAAGTGTTTTGAAGCGGCAGATGCCGTCAAAAACGGCGCGGATGAAATCGATATGGTGATTAACATAGGCAAAGTCAAGGACGGCGACTATGATTTTGTGCTTGATGAGATCAGGCAGGTCAAAGCCGCCTGCGGCGGGAAACTGCTCAAGGTGATAATTGAAACCTGCCTGCTCACCGATGACGAAAAAAAGGAAATGTGCCGTGTTGTCTCCGAAAGCGGAGCGGAATATATAAAAACGTCAACCGGCTTTTCAACCGGCGGCGCTACTTTTGACGATGTGAAGCTCTTTGCCGATAATGTCGCCCCGCACCTTAAAATCAAGGCGGCGGGAGGCATTTCAAGCCTTGAGGATGCCGAAAGATTCATTTCTCTCGGAGCGTCGAGGCTCGGCACAAGCAGAGTGGTAAAAGCGGTAAAAGCTCTTGAAAAGGAGAATGCTCAATGAGCGCAAACACACCTCATATTAACCTGCTCAGCGACATTGGATTTGCCAAAACCGTGCTTATGCCCGGCGACCCTCTCAGGGCCGGATTCATTGCCGAAAACTACCTTGAAAATGCCGTGCCCGTAAACAATGTCAGGGGCGTAAACGGCTTTACCGGCACATATAAGGGCACAAAGGTTTCCGTTATGGCGAGCGGTATGGGTATGCCGTCAATCGGAATATACAGCTATGAGCTTTATAAATTTTTCTCAGTGCAGAATATAATCAGAGTCGGCTCGGCAGGCTCGCTTTCCGCGGAATGCGCTCTGCGCGACATTGTGGCGGGCATTTCCGCCTGCACCGATTCATCCTACGCAAACCAGTATTTGCTAAACGGCACTGCGGCCCCGACCTGCAGTTACGACCTTCTCACCCTGGCGCACACTGCCGCGAGGGAAAAGGGCACGCAGCTTAAAACCGGACCGCTGTTTTCAACCGATGTTTTCTACAACGACGCCGGCAGCACCCTCGAGTGGGCAAAGCTCGGCTGCCTTGCGGTGGAAATGGAGTCGGCGGCGCTTTACCTTAACGCCATGCGCCTTGGTAAAAGGGCGCTCACAATATGCACAATATCGGATTTGTGCTATCCGCCTTATGACGAGCTGGACGCCCTTGCGAGGCAGGAGAGCTTCACAGAAATGATGGAGCTCGCGCTCGGCACAGCAGTGCTTGCCGAAGAATTGCCCGCCCTCGAGGTGAGAGAATGACAGACAGAGAACTTGTGAGGCTTGCGCTTGACGCTTGCGAAAACGCCTACGCGCCCTATTCCGGCTGCAGGGTCGGCGCGGCGCTGCTCACGCCGGGCGGCAAAGTATATACCGGGTGCAACATAGAGAACTCCTCCTTCGGAGCAACGGTCTGCGCCGAAAGAACGGCTCTTTTCAAGGCAGTCAGCGAAGGGGAGAGGGAGTTTGAGAAAATCGCCGTCGCGGGAATAAAAGAGGGTGAGGATATAACCTTTTATCCCTGCGGAATCTGCCGCCAGGTGCTTTCGGAATTCTGCGGCGAGAATTTCATAATCATAAGCGCAAAAAGCGAAAATGATTACACCGCAAACACTCTCGGAGAATTACTGAAAAACAGTTTCAGCCTGCGAAAGGATTAATTATAGCCCCGCATACATATAAAAACATCACCCCGCACATCGGATTGACCGTTTATGCGGGGTGAATTTTTTTGCTTAAATCGTCAGACTCCTGTTTATTTCAGGAAACCGCTTATGATTATTTCCTCGGCCTCTTCCTCTGTCAGGCCGAAGGTCATAAGCTTCACAAGCTGGTCGTTGTTGATTCTGCCTATTGCCGCCTCGTGAATAATCTGGGCATAGGCGCTGTTGGCGGTAATGCCGGGAATTGAGCTTACGGTAGCGTTATCCATTATTATGGAGTCGCACTGCACGTGGGCGCGGCACTTGTCATTGCCCACGGCGTTATAGTAGAACACCTGCTTTGAGCTGTCCTTGGCAACGGTGCGGGAGATTATCTGCGCGGAGGAATCGGCGCCGTTGAGCCGGACCTCTATGTTGGAGAGTGCTTCCTGCTTTCCGTGGGTGAGCAGGCGCTCGGTTACAATCAGCTTTGCTCCCGCGGCGAGGGATGCCTTTGTGTCGCGCTTAGTGGAGTCAACGCCTTTTATCTGCACCATTTCCATTTCGCACACGGAGTTTTCACCCTGCTCCACGGCCGTTACGGGGTTGAGTATCCTTTCGCCGAGACCGTCGCCCTCCCCGTAATGCTTCTCCACATATTTCACGTGGGCGTTTTTGCCTATATGGAAGGTGTGAATGCCGTCGTGTTGGCTTTTGCTGTCGCCTGAATTATGTATGCCGCAGCCTGCGACTATGAGCACATCCGCCCCGTCGCCGATATAAAAATCGTTGTAAACAAGGTCGTCTATACCGGTCTGTGTGATAATCACGGGTATGTGCACGCTTTCGTTCACCGTGCCCGGCGCAACTATGATATCAATGCCGGGCTTGTCCGTCTTGGGTCTTATTTCGATATTCGCGGTGGAGCGCCTTGAGAGCCCTTCGCCGTTTTTTCTTATGTTATAAGCGCCCATGGGTATGTCGTGCATGCCGGCTATTTCCTGAAGAAGGAGAGAATCAAGCTTTTCCATCTGCGTTCTCCTTTCCTCTGAAGTCGCACTCCTGATTGAATTCGCCCATAAGCGTGGGCAGGACCTCCTCTTTGGTGCCCTGATTTTTAAGCCTGCCGTCTGCTATGACTATCATATTGTCGGCAAGGTCCATTATTCTTTCCTGGTGTGAAATTACGAGCACGCTGTTGTGCCTGCCGCTGCTCATCGCCCTGAAGCTCTTGACAAGCATGGAAAAGCTCCACAGATCGATTCCCGCCTCGGGCTCGTCAAAAATCGCGAGACCGAGGTTTCTTGCCATAAGGGTTGCGATTTCAATTCTTTTTGCCTCGCCGCCGGAGAGGGAGGCGTCCATCTCGCGGTTGAGGTAATCCTTTGAGCACAGACCGACCCCGGTAAGGTAGCTGCAGCACTCATCCTCCGGCAGAGTCGCGCCCGCCGCGAGCGAGAGCAGGCGGCGCACGGTGAGCCCCTTGAATCTCGGGGGCTGCTGAAACGCGTAGCCTATGCCTTTCTTTGCCCTTTCGGTAACGGACAGGGGAGTGATATCCTCGCCGTTATAAATTATTTTACCCGAGGTGGGCTTTTCTATGCCCATAATGAGCTTTGCAAGTGTTGATTTTCCTCCGCCGTTCGGCCCCGTTATCACGGTAAATGAGCCGTCGGCAACCGTGAGGGAAACATCGTCGATTATTTCGAGCTTTCCGGCGTCTGTGTCAACGCCGAAGCTGATGTTCTGAAGTTCCAGCATAGTTATCCTTTCAGTGTGTATATTCAGTCTTCCGTATCCCGCCGCTTACTGTCATCATCGTTACCGCCGGTGCCGCCTGAGTCTTTGCTGCGCACCGCCGCCACGCCTATCGCGCCGAAAAGCACAAGAGCCGCCGCGCCTGCGGTTATTTTCATAAGCGAGCTTGCGGGGAGATTTTTTATATCAAACGCGGCACTGCCCACGGATGCCCCGGTCTGAGGATTATCCGGCACGGTTACGGTAACGGTGTAAATGACGGTGACCGTTTCGGGCGCGGGCGCGGCTGCGCGCGTGGTTTTGGAGCCTGAGCTTTTTGATGATTTGGCCTTGGTCGTTTTTGCTTTTGTTGTTTTTTCTTTTGCGGTCTTTTCTTTTGTTGTTTTCTCTTTTGTGGTTTTTTCCGGCGCTTCTTCGGAAGCCGCTATTGCAGCCCAGTTATATGTGGTGCGTGGTTTCGCGGTGGTCTGCACACGGCTGGTGGATATCGTGAGCTTTGTGGTTGTGGGTATTGTTGCCCTGTGCCTCTTTGTGGTGGTTTCTTTTGATGAAGAGCCTGTACCGGCCGGGCTTTCCGGCGAGGTGCCGGCCTCATAGGTCAGGAATGAAAAATCGCTGTATGATGTGGATTTGTCTTCGCTGTCATAAAACTGCGCCGCTCCACCGACAGAGTACGGCAGGTCTCTTTTGTATATTACTCTGACTTCACAGAAGAACTGCTTGTCCCTGACCCCGTCGTCACCCGCGACATTCATCGCGGCATCCACAGAGTAATCTTCGGTGTCGGAGTTATACAAGGCTGAGTATTCCCCGTCCGGAGAAATAATATCGTCCTTCAGCGTAAGTTCACCGGCCGAAAAGAGATTAAGTTTTATGCCGTGAGCGTTGACAGCGGCAAAAAGGTAATATACGATACCGTTTTCATAGTCAACGGCGCATTTCATATGTGCCTGGGTTACCTTCGTGTTAGGGCTGCTGACAAAGAGTATGTTGTCTTCACAGCCGTTCCACTCCGAACCCTTTGCGTTGCCGTCAACCCTGATATCCGGCGAGCCGGATTTGGCGAAAGCGGCTATCGTATTCAGTATTATAAGCAGTAAGGCAAGCGCTGTTATTGCTTTTTTCATCTGTGTCACTCCGGATGGGGCTGTGTTATTCTTTGTTTACGCTCTGCTTTCTCACATCTCCGCAGCAGTTTTTGTATTTCTTGCCGCTTCCGCACGGGCAGGGCTCATTGGGCCCGATTTTTTTGCCCGTGTTTCTCTTGGGCTGCTTTTTCTCGGTGCCGTCGGTCGCTCCGCTCGTGGAGGTGATTGTAACTGTCTGCTTGCGCTGGGTATCTTCGGGCCTCTTGACTACCGCGGTGAGTATGATTCTGGAGGTCTCCTCGCGGATTTCCTCGTTCATGCTGTCAAACATATCCGAGCCGACCTGCCTGTAAGCCACGACGGGGTCGGTCTGTGCGTAAGCCCTGAGGCCTATGCCTCTGCGCAGCTGGTCCATAGCGTCGATGTGATCCATCCAGTGGTTGTCAACCACGCTGAGCAGGATTCTCTTTTCAAGGTCGCGCATAAGGGGCTCGCCGTTGTTGACGTTGGGGCCTATCTCTCTTTCTCTGTTCTCATAAAGCTCATCAGCTCTTGTGAGAAGAAGCTCTCTGGCGTCCTCTTTGTCAAAACCGTCTCTGAAGTCATCGTCGCCCGCGAGGCCGAAGCCCTTGAATTTATCTCTGAGCCCGTCAACATTCCACTCATCCGCGGGAAGCTGATCCGGGCAGAAGAAATCGACGGCCTCGTTGATGGTACTGTCTATCATACGCCTGATTACGGGCTTGAGGTCCTCGCCGTCAAGCACCTGGTCGCGCTGCTTGTAAATGAGCTCACGCTGGCGGTTCATAACGTCGTCATACTGAAGCACGCTCTTTCTGATGGCGAAGTTCTTGCCTTCAATGCGCTTCTGGGCATTCTCTATGGTGTTGCTTATCATTCTCGCCTCTATGGGAACATCCTCGGGAGTATTGAGGGCGTTCATAACGCTTGTGATGCGTTCACCGCCGAACAGCCTCATAAGGTCGTCCTCAAGTGAGAGGAAAAATCTGCTCTTGCCCGGGTCGCCCTGTCTGCCCGAACGGCCTCTGAGCTGGTTGTCTATACGCCTTGATTCGTGACGCTCGGTGCCGATAATGAACAGGCCGCCGGCGTCTCTTACTCTGTCCGCCTCGGGCGAAATCTCTTCGTCATATTTTTTCTCGAGCTCTGTATATGTTTTTCTTGCCTCAAGGATTTCTTCGTTATCCGTCTCGGCAAAGCCGGTTGCCTCGGCAATCATTTCCTCGGCGTAGCCCATTCTGCGCATTTCGCTCGTGGCAAGGTATTCGGAGTTACCGCCGAGCTTGATATCGGTACCGCGGCCCGCCATGTTGGTGGCGATTGTAACGGCGCCCTCTTTGCCCGCCTGGGCGACTATTTCGGCTTCCTTATCGTGGTACTTGGCGTTGAGCACTTCGTGCTTTATGCCTTTCTTTTTGAGCAGGGACGAGAGCGCCTCGCTCTTTTCGATTGATACGGTACCCACAAGCACGGGCTGACCCTTGGCGTGCGCCTGGGTGATTGTTTCAATCACCGCCTGATACTTTGCCCTCTCGGTCTTGTAAACCACATCGGGCATATCTTCTCTTATCATCGGCTTGTTGGTGGGTATTTCGATAACATCAAGCCCGTATATCTGGTTGAATTCGCCCTCTTCCGTCATGGCAGTACCCGTCATACCGGAGAGCTTTTTATAAAGTCTGAAATAATTCTGGAAGGTGATGGTGGCAAGAGTTTTGCTCTCGTGCTCAACGTTTACGCCTTCCTTGGCTTCTATTGCCTGATGCAGACCCTCGTTGTAGCGTCTGCCGAGCATAATTCTGCCGGTGAACTCGTCAACTATGAGCACCTGATTGTCTTTAACCACATAGTCAACATCGCGTCTCATAACGCCCTGGGCCTTGATTGCCTGGTTAATGTGATGCTGGAGCTGCATGTTTTCGGCATCCATAAGGTTTTCAACATTGAAAAACTTCTCGGCCTTGGCAACGCCCTTTGAGGTGAGTGTGGCGGTCTTCGCCTTCTCGTCAACAACATAGTCGGCGTTTTCATCGGCCACATCCTCAACATTTACCTTGCTCTCAACCTCTTTTATTCTCTGGCACCTGAGGGTGACCGCAAAGGAATTGGCGAGCTTATAAAGGTCGGTGGATTTCTCTCCGCGCCCCGAAATGATAAGGGGAGTACGCGCTTCATCAATAAGGATAGAGTCCACCTCGTCCACTATGGCGTAGCTGTGGCCTCTCTGCACCTTCTGCTCCTTATAAACGACCATATTGTCTCTAAGGTAGTCGAAACCCATCTCGTTGTTTGTGCCGTAGGTGATGTCGGCGTTGTAGGCTTCCTGCCTTTCGCTGTTTTCTTTTTCGTGCACTATCAGGCCGACAGAAAGGCCCATAAACCTGTAGACCTTGCCCATCCACTCACTGTCGCGGCGGGCAAGATAATCATTTACCGTGACTATATGGACTCCTTCGCCCGAAAGAGCGTTGAGATAAGCGGGGAGGGTGGCAACGAGGGTTTTGCCTTCGCCGGTCTTCATTTCGGCGATTCTGCCCTGATGCAGTATGATGCCGCCGATAATCTGTACCGGGAAGTGCTTGAGCCCTATAACTCGCCATGAAGCCTCACGGCAGGCGGCAAAAGCATCCGGAAGAATATCGTCGAGCGTTTCTCCGTTTTTCAGGCGCTCCTTGAGCCAGGGGGTCTTTGCCTGGAGCTCCTCATCGGTGAGAGCCGCGTACTCGCTTTCAAGGGCAAGCACCTTGTCGCACAGCGGCTGTATTCTTTTAACTTCTTTGGAGGAGTAATCTCCGAAGAGCTTTTTGAATAATCCCATAGTTGTTCTCCTTACTGCGCTGATTTGAATGTATAAATTACGGAGCCGATATTTTCACCTGTTTCTTCGGCGGGGCGCGCGCTCATAACAGATGAGGAATCCACCCACACAAAGCTGCTGCTTTCGCTGAAGAGAAGGGGCTCGGAATAAACCTTTGTTTCGGCGGAGCCGTCGCTGCAGGCACAGACGATTTTCTGCACGGGCACGCCGTTTGAATTTGCCTGACCGCAATATGCTATCACGGCTTTTTTACCGTCGGGTGAAACGCTGAATATATCCGCGTCCCTGAAGTCCGCGCCGGAGAAGGTTGCCTTGTCGCCGGTGAGCAGGTTGACCGCTTCGCCCGTTGATTTATTAAGAAGCACATTTCCGCTTCTCAGGTAGTCTTCAAAGAAGTCGCCCGCGAAGGAGCTTCCCTTCTTCTCGGATTTTTTGCCGTCCTTTGTAACGGCGGTGACGCACACAAAGCCGTCCTTATCCTTCTTAAGGTAATGCATGCCGTCGGCGTCATTGACAAACCATGTGCCGATAATATCCTTTGCGACAATTGCCGGGCGGTAGTTGCCGGAATACTCCATTATATCGGTCCTTCTGCCGAATTCCTCCTCGGTATAATAGCGCGAGGACATAAAGAGCTTTGCTGCGCCCATTGAAGCGAGAAATTCATCCGTCATATTGTCCCAGCTCTGCTTGTAGGTGGCGTTTGAGTCAATGAGACGGGTATTCTGGCTGAGCCTGAGCGATACGGAAGCGGCTTTAAGGTCGTACTCGAAGATATCGTCATACACCTTGTCGGCTCTGAAGAAATCCTCCTTGGTGTAGTCGGCAAGTAGCAGATATTTTTTGCCGTAGCTCTCAGGCATTTTCACGAGCTTGACAAAAGCGTAGCCGTAGTATTTGACGGCTGAGCTCATATCGGAGGTGAAAACACCCACGCCGTACTCTGAGCCGCCGATATTTATATATTTCACTTTTACGGGTATGGACTGGCCCGAGGCGCTCAGGCTGACGGACGCGGTCTTTACCTCGCCGGGAGCTTTTACAAAGCCCTCCGATGTGAGCTGATAAAAGCCGATGTTGTTTTTAAGGTCCGCTGTGTAGTAGCAGCCCTCAGGCCCGAGCGGAAGAAAGATTTTGCCGCCCTCGCCGGCCGCCGTTACCGCCTGAGTGTATTCGGATGATGAGAGAGAGAATACGGCGTTTTCAGTGACCGTCTCCTCAGAAGAGGATGTTTTACTCTTTGAGGACAGCACAAACAGCATTGCGCTGAAAGCGCAGATAAGCGCGAAAATAATAGCTAGGAGTTTGACAGCTTTCATATTAACCTCCGGTCATATATCTATATCGAGCTCCACCGGGCAGTGGTCGGAGCCGAAGATTTCGGTGTGAATTTTTGCGTCTTTCATATTGTCACGCAGTCTGTCGGACACAATGAAATAGTCTATACGCCAGCCGGCGTTCTTTGCCCTTGCCGAGAAGCGGTAGCTCCACCAGGAGTAAACCCCCTCAAGGTCCGGGTAGAAATAACGGAAGGAATCCGTGAAACCGCCTTCAAGCACGGCGGCTATTTTTGACCTTTCTTCGTCGGTAAAGCCGGCGTTTTTGTGATTGCTTTTCGGATTTTTAAGGTCAATCTCGTTATGCGCCACATTCAGGTCGCCGCAGTAGATGACAGGCTTTTTCTTATCGAGCGCGGTTATGTAGGCGAGGAAGGCGTCCTCCCACTCCATACGGTAATCGAGGCGGGTGAGACCGTCTCTGGAGTTGGGCACATAGACGGTGATGAAGTAATAATCCTTAAACTCCGCGGTTATGACCCTGCCTTCGGTATCGTGCTCGGGAATGCCTATGCCGTATGTTACGCGCAGCGGCTCTTCCTTTGTGAAAAGGGCGGTGCCGGAGTAGCCCTTTTTCTCGGCATAGTTCCAGTATTGATGGTATCCCGGCAGCTCCAGCTCGGTCTGACCGGCCTGCACCTTGGTTTCCTGCAGGCAGAATATATCGGCGCCGAGCGAGTTGAAAGAGGCCATGAAATCCTTGCCCAGGCAGGCTCTTATTCCGTTAACGTTCCATGAAACAAATTTTTTCATCGCGCCCTCCCGATAAGAGATAAGAGTTGATGCTGAGTAAACTTATGCATTATCAATGCATTATAGCATATATAGCTAAATAAGTCACTATATATTTATAAAATGTGTGTGAATTTTTTTTGCCTTCTTGACAAAGAATATAAGATGTAGTATTCTTTTTTTGTACGTTACGATCGCTTTGTATGAGTGACCGTTTGTCAAAAACAAAACCTTTCACAGGAGGAAAAACCATGAAAAAGTTACTTGCTGTTCTGCTTGCGCTTTCCATGCTCGTTGCGTTTGCAGCTTGCGGCTCAAAGGCAGCTCCCGAAGACACCACGGAGCCTGAAGTTACCGAAGAGATAACCGAAGAAGTTTCCGAAGATGCAAGCGAAGCTGTTTCCGAAGAGGTTTCAGAGGATGCAAGCGAAGCCGCTTCCGAAGAGGCGAGCGAGGCTGTTTCAGAGGATGCAAGCGAAGCTGCTTCCGAAGAGGCAAGCGAAGCCGCTTCCGAGAGTGAGACTGAGTCCACCACCGAAGCTTCAAAGATTCCTCAGACCACTGAAGAAATCGTTGCTTATTACAACGCTGCCCGCAAGGCTACCAAGCCTGCTCCCAAGGGCAATCAGACAATGGCTCTCAAGGGCGACATCACCGGTGACGGCGCAATCGGCACCTTCTCAGGCATTCTTACCAAGGCTGCCAACAGCGCTCTTTCCAAGAACTCCAAAGAGACTGACTGGATTCCCGCTGCCGACCACGCAGACATCAAAGCTTCCGATGTTAAGTCCGCAACTGCCAAAGACGACGGCAAGGGCAATGTGATTGTTACCATTTACTTCAAGGATCAGGTTGACGGTTCTGACGGCGACTCCAACAACGGCGGCCCCGTAGCCCGCGGCGTTGGTACTCTCGGCAGCATTGACGGCGCACTCAGCGAGATGGGCGCTACAATGACCGAAGGCAGAGATACCGTTAAGCTTACTTACACAGACGCTTATGTAAAGAACGTAGTCATCAACCAGAAGTCCGGCAAGATCACCGGCGGTGAGTGGCATTACACTGTTAAGATTTTCGTCGGCGATGCAAGAGCTAAACTCGGCATCACCGCACATCTTGAAAATATCAATGCCGCTGTTGACTACAAGGTTGTTATCTGACCTGTTTCACGGTAATATTTAAATGATTTTTCCGGGCTCTCCGCTTACGGCGGGGAGCCTGTTTTTTATGTTGAAATTATGCGCGCGTTATGATAATGTATTATACAGTAAAAATGAATTACTCACGCGGAGCGCAGTATGAAAGAGTACTTTTTGTCACTTTTCGCCACCCCGCTTATGGGGGCGGCGCAGGCGGTCGGCTTTGCGGCGATGGCCTGCGCGATAATCTGCTTTGCGCAGAAAAAACGGAAAAACATAATAATCTGGCAGATAATCACTCTCGTATTCTGGGTGCTTCATTTTATTCTGCTGAGAAACCCGACGGCAGCGGCGATAAACACCACGCAGATTGCGAGAAATCTGGTGTTTATAAACCGCGAAAAGCATTCCTGGGCGTCAAAGAATATCTGGCCCGTTTTCTTTATTATGCTGACAGTTGCAATAGGTCTGCTCACGTGGCAAAATGCGCTGAGCATAATGCCCATAGTCGGAACCTCGCTCGCTACAGTGGCAATGTGGCTCAGAAAGCCGCTTCACATACGCCTGCTCACTCTGCCTGTTTCGGTTTTGTGGTGCGTTTATGATTTTATCACAAAGTCGATAGCGGGCGCCAGCAACGAGATATTCACCATCATAACGATAATAATCGCAATATTCGCAGTGGATTTAAAACAAAAAAGCATAAAAACCGGAAAAGGAGAAATATAATGAAAGTTCTGATGATTAACGGCTCACCCCGCAAGGGCGGCAACACATCGAAAGCTCTTGAAGAAATGGAGAAGGTCTTTGCCGCGCAGGGCATAGACTGTGAAACCGTGCAGATAGGCGCGATGGCTGTCAAGGGTTGCCTGGCCTGCGGCTATTGCGCAAAAAACGGGAAATGCGTTACCGACGATATAGTCAACGAACTTTCCGTAAAATTTTCGCAGGCCGACGGCCTGGTCGTAGCGAGCCCCGTTTATTACGCCTCGGCAAACGGCACCCTGATTTCCTGCCTTGACAGGCTGTTTTACAGCAGCAAATTCGATATGACAATGAAGGTCGGCGCAAGCGTGGTATGCGCAAGGCGCGGCGGCTGCTCGGCAACCTTTGACGAGCTTAACAAGTATTTCACCATATCCGGCATGCCCGTTGCGTCCTCGCGCTATTGGAACAGTATTCACGGCGGCGCAAAGGGGGATGCTCTGCAGGACGAAGAGGGTCTTCAGACAATGCGGATACTCGCCGCGAATATGGCGTTTCTTATGAAGAGCATTGCTCTGGGCAAAGAAAAATACGGGATGCCCGCAAAAGAAGATAAAGTATTTACTAATTTCATCAGGTAAACGAAAATGACCGAAAGTAACAAAAAGGCTTTTCGCGAGGGCTTCAGGGACGGCATTCCCATAGGTCTCGGTTATCTCGCCGTGGCGTTTTCGCTCGGAATTACCGCGAGGGTAAGCGGGCTTAACTGGCTTCAGGCGTTTATCGCAAGCGCCACATCCTACGCGTCTGCCGGGGAATACGCGGGCTTTACCGTAATCGGCAGCGGCGGCAGCTACGCCGAAATGGCGCTTATGATTCTTGTGGCAAACTGCCGCTATCTGCTTATGAGCGCAGCTCTGAGCCAGCGCCTGTCTGCCGATATGCCTTATTATCACAGATTCCTGCTGGCGACACACGTGACCGATGAGATTTTCGGCATAAACATCTCAAGGCCGGGCAAGCTGGTGCCTGCTTATGATTATGCCGCTTTTCTCGCGAGCGGACCTGCCTGGGCGGTTGGCACCGCTGTCGGGGTGCTTGCGGGCAACATACTTCCAGACAGGGTTGTCAGCGCGCTGAGCGTTGCTCTCTTCGGCATGTTTATTGCGATTATCATTCCTCCCGCAAAAAAGAACAGGGTCATCGCGGGGCTTGTGCTTGTGTCATTTGCGCTGAGCTTTGCCTGCGGCAGAATACCCTATGTGCGCGAAATGTCATCGGGCGTGAGGATAATAATACTAACCGTGATAATTGCCGCTGCGGCTGCTGTCCTTTTCCCGGTAAAAGATGAGGAAAAGGAGGATGCAGGCGGTGCATAACATCTATATTCACATCCTGGTTATGGGCGCCGTGAGCTATCTTATAAGGGTACTGCCCCTCACGCTCATAAAGAAGGAAATCACCAACAGATACGTAAAATCGTTTCTTTTCTATGTGCCGTATGTCACTCTGGCTGTAATGACCTTCCCCGCAATCATTGAGGCAACGCAAAGCCCCGTTTCGGGTGCGCTCGCGCTTGCGGCGGGTATTATCCTCTCGCTTATCGGAGCAAATCTTATCCAGGTGGCGGGCGCGTGCTGCGCCGTTGTATTTATCAGCGAGCTTATAATAGGTAAAATAGTATGAACGATATTTTCACAAGCAAAGTACCCCTCAGATTCAGGGGCGGAAAATTCAGAATCCTCTGCGTGTCAGACATTCACGGCGGCGTGGGCTATGATGAGCAGCGCACGGTGAGAGACCTGAGCAGGCTCATTCAGGCTGCTGAGCCCGGGCTTGTTCTTCTGCTCGGCGACAACGCGGGGCCCGGAACAATACATATTGAAAACACGGCGCAGCTCAGAGAAATGCTTGACGGTCTTTCCTCTCCGATGGAGAGCAGGAGCATCCCTTGGGCGCACGTTTACGGCAATCACGACGACAACTTCGGCGTTGACAACAAGGACGCTCAGAAGGTTTACGAATCATATCCCCACTGCGTTTCAAAGGCCGGAGCGGAAAGCCTGCCGGGCTGCGGCAACTATGTGCTCCCCGTTTATGACGAAGCGGGCGACAAAATAATTTTTGCCGTCTATGCCCTTGATTCGCACAGAGGAGACGATGAATTCAAACTGAGATACGGGCTTGACCCCGGCACACAGACAGTGCTGCCCGACAGAGGCGGAATCGACAGCTCCGAAAGGGGAGTGGATTTTTGCCAGGTGCAGTATTACTGCCGCCTTTCGGACGAGCTCAGAGAGCGCGAAGGGAAAAGAGTACCCGCGCTGATGGTGATGCACGTGCCGGTGCAGGAGTTTGCTTTTGCAGCGAGAAACCCGGATGAGTGTGCGCTGAAAGGGGAAATGGGCGAAGAAGTCAGCTGCCAGTGCCTGAATGCCGGGCTTGTGAGGGCCTGCATAGAAAACGGCGATGTGAGGGCTATGTGCTTCGGGCACGACCACGAAAACAACTGTGAGGCCGAGTATTGCTCAATACACTTTGCTTATGACGGGCACCTGAGTTATCATGCCTCACACAATAAAAAAACACGGGGCGGCAGAATATATGAAATCAGCGAAGAAAGCCCCTGCTCAATAAAGACGGAATTCATCAGAGTTAAGGATTTATAAAAAAACAAGGACTGCAGAAACTGCAGTCCTTTTATTTTGCATATAAGCTTTTATGCGCCGGAGCCTCTGAGGTTTATTGTTATCTCATCGTCGCTGCCGGTACGGTTGTTATAAAGGAAATCCTGTGCCATCTCTTCGAGTGAAGAGCCCGGGGGTATAAGGCCCAGGACTTTTTTGATTCTGAACCTGTTTACAATCCTGTCAAGCCGCCTCGCGACACCCGAAATCACAATGTTTTCTGCCGTGTCAGGCGTGTAAGGGGCATTGCCCGGAAAAATGCAGCGCAGTATTTCGAGCACAACCGGCAGGAGCGCTTCGCCGCGTATCTGCTCTCTCTGCTCCGGGGTGAGAAGCTTCTTTGTCTTGCCGAATTTCATAAAAAATTTCAGCTTTGCCCCGGCGAGTTTACGGAAAGCCCATTTGCCGATGAGGCGGTGCTTGCCGAGCATATCAACCGGCAGCAGGCCGCGGGCTTTCACGAGGAATTCGTCATAGTTCTCGTTTGCGAGCGGAACAAGCGTTTCGAGCGCGCCGGGCATATTGAGATGATAAAGGTGACTGTAAACGCTTTCGCTCTTTAAATCAACGCCGTCAAGCGCGTCAATACCTATGCTTGTGATTTCACATTCGCCGCTTTCGGTGTCAATGGTAACCTTGCGCATTTTGCCCGCGGCATTCACAAGAGCTATGGTGGAGATATCATAGAAGCTGTTGCCGTTTGAGCCCTTGTATTCACGGATATTCTGAAGGTGAGTGTGCCCGGTAAAAACAACCCGCACATTCTTTTCGCACATCAGCTCGGAGAGCTCCTTATAGCCGCCGTACATTTCAAAATCGACCATATGGCGGTAAACCTCAAACGGGGAGATTACCGGGTGATGTACGGCGAGCAGAACAAATTCGCCCTCTTCATTTGACGAGTCTATCTCCGCGGTGAGCCACCTGACGCCGTCTTCAAACAGGCCGCAGTGGCTTCTGCCGTTGCCGTTGTCGTTAATCATTATGAGCTTTACCGCGTCGCACAGTTTGACCGCGTAGGAGCCGCTTTCCCTGTGCAGGGATACCGCCTGCTCCGGGCCGTAAGCGGCATAGAAGTCAAACAGCTCCGCCTTGCGCATAAAGGGGGTGGGCTCGGTGCCCGTTTCGGTATAAACGCAGGAGTGGAAGATGTTTTCGTCATCGCCCTCGCCGCAGTAATCGTGAGTGGCGGTGGTCACATAAACCTTTTTGCCCGCCGCTTTCAGACGGTCAAGCCTCTCCCTGAAATCATAATGCGAATTCATATCGCCGTTGTTTACATTATCGCCTGTGAAAATCACGGTGTCGGTATCCGTATCGGCGATTATTTTTTTAATGAATTCATCGAGAATTTCCGGTGATGCTTTGAGAGCAATCTGGTCGCCGCGCTCTCTGCCGTTTATCGGTTCGCCTTCGACCCAGCTTTTTTTTGACACAAAGTGTGTATCGGTAAGGAGATAAAATGACGTTTTGTTACTGTCCATAATTAAATTATCCTATTTCGGGCTCGGTGTTTTCTTCGTCAAGGCTGTTGACATAATCGGAAACCATCGAGCTTCTTCTTTCGGAGAGTTCATAATACATCTGAGTTCTCTTCTTCTTTGAAATGGGCCAGAGCATTTTAGGCACTATGCCGAGCGCGCTGGTGACAAGGGGAACAACAGTGCACAGATAGAAGAGCCACTTCTTTGTTCTCGCGTCCTGCGTGCCGACTTTAAGGCCCTGAACATATCCGACTTTCTTCATAACGAAGAGGTTGATGGAATTCATGAATATTCGCTCGAGCTTAATAACGAGACCTTTTGCGACACCCGTTGTAGCCTCCATACGGTAGCCGTTCTTCCATTCGCAGTAGTCCATTGCCTCATTCCAGAGGTCGGCGTTGATAACTTTGTTTACGCCGAAGAGGAGCTTGCTGAGGAATTCCGTGAAGCCGTATGTGATGAGCATGGGTTTGAGTTTAAGATAGTTCTTGTTTGTGATACCTATCAGGAAGAAGCCGAGGGTAATCATATCGCCGTACATATCGGAGCCGACCCAGAGGAATTTGGATGAAAACCTCTTACGAAGCGGGGCAACAAAGGCATAGCTTATGCTGCCCACGGGGCCCGAAATACCGCTCACAAGAGCTTTCAGGGTGTTTATCATCGAATTTTCGCCGAAAACATCTATCCAGTAGTTGTCCTGGCTCGTGCCTACGCCGAAGCCCGCGAGGAATTCGCTCAGGCACATAAGTAAAACCGGGTAGTTTGTGACAATCGCTTTGAGGCCTTCTTTAACGTTGGGTTTCTCAATGCTCTGCGGAACTCTCTCTTTTGAAACGAGGAAGAACCAGAGCGTGAACGCAGAGGAAATAAGAGCGCAGGTAACGCCCATTCCCATAAATATGCTTCTGAGCTGAATCTTCCACCTGCCGGTGGTGACCATGTCATACATAAAGCCGAAGATGTATCTCGGCATATCCTCGCCCATATATCCGGTAAGCAGTTCGGCGAGGGTAATAAGCCGGATACGTTCATTCGGGTTCGGCGTTATGGTGCTCATATAGCCGCTGCGGGCAACGCCGGTGAAAGTGCCGGCGGTTTCGGTGAATACGCTGAAAATATAGTAAAAAATGAGCTTGGGAATATATGTTGCGGCCGTGTTGGGGAAGAAATAGGGTATGAACCAGTAAAGCAGACCTATGAAGGTCATTGGAATCTGGAAGCCGACAAGATAGGGTCTGAACTTGCCTATTCTTGTTCTTGTGTTGTCAACAATGGCTGAAATGAAGGTGTCGTTGATAATGTCCCAGGCACCGGTGAAAAGGTTTACAACGGCTGCGATGCCGAAGTCAATCTTAACAACGTCCCAGATATATCTTTCGCCGTAGCCGATGTTGGAAAAGGTGTTTGACCAGTCGTTAAACAGATATGCCAGGGTTTCTTTTGTGCCTACATAGTTGAAACTTCTGTAAACGTTTTTATCTACCTGGTCTTCCGCCTCCTGAGTCAGGACCCGTTCTTTTTCGTTAATCTGCTCGCTCATCCGTTTTCCACCTCCGTTTCCAGATCTGTGATATAAACTTTAAGTTCATCTTCATAGGCGTGCCCGCCGTACTCAAGCTTCATTTTTATGCTCAGAGTATCATCGGGGGAGGCAAGCTGCCCGATAGCAGTTTTGCTGACAGAAACAACGCCGTCTTCATCCACCGAAAGGATTTCTTTATCAGAGGGAGTAAAGGTGAGCTTATAGTCTTCTTTTGTTGCCGCGGAATTAACCCTTACATCAGCGGGAAGCGCCTTCATATCGGAAGGATGCAGTACTATGGAACGCTGAGTGAACCGGGCGCCGTACCAGCTGAAGCCGACACGCAGAGCTTTTCTGTAAGGCAGTTCAACATTTGCAAAAAGGCTGTTCTGCTCCTCGGGAAGAAGGCCGGCGGCTTCCGAAACCAGTACTGCCGATGCTTTGACTTTGTAATCATTGGAAACATCAACGCTGACAATCTGATTTGAAACGCGGTCGATTTTATAGGAGATTTCATATCTTTCGGGCTCAAACTCCGCCTCTTTCAATTCGGCTACGGGGCTGAGCATTTTTGCCGTTTCCGCGTATACTTCACTCTCCGCAAGAGATTTTGTATCCGCTTTTACCGGGTCGAGTGTGAATGTTACAAAGTAAAAGCCGTCGTCGCTGACGTTGCCTTCGTCATCGGTATGGCCGCGCTCGGCGGTAAACCCGGTGACATCGGCTTCGTTTACCCTGATAACGGGAGCGTCATCGGTCTCGGACATTTTCACTTCGGATTCATTCGGGTAAAGGGCCGCTATCTGACCGGCGGCATTGTCTTTGATAAACGAAACAATTGCCTGATCTGCCTGTGAAAAAGGTGTGGTTATTTCACCGTCAAGGTTTACATCCGTATGCCAGCTGCCCTCGGCGTTATCCGCTTTCAGCGCGTCTTCATAAAGGGAATTCACATAAGCGCACAGCGCGGATTTATCCTGCGGAAGCTCGACTGCCGAGGCAACGGGCTCCTCTTCGGGCATTTTGAATCTGGGCTTGTTCAGAGTCTTTTTTGCATAAACGGAAATTGTTGCGAAACACGCACCGATCAAAAGGGCAACTATGATGATGATGGAAACTATGTTTTTCTTATTGCTTTTTCCGCCGCTCATATTTCCTTACCCTCCTCTTCTGCTTTAAGCGCCTCTTCAAGGGCTTTGATTCTCTCGGCGCGCTCATCCTCGCTTTCGAATATGGGCAGGGAAAGGCTGTCGATGTCAACCTCTCCGGAGCGGACCTTCTTAAGCAGCTCTTTACGTTTTGGGTCATTCTCCCTGTATGTCGGCTCAATACCTTTTTTGAGCAGGGCGCTGTTTAACAGAATGATTATCACAAACATCACGAAAGCCGCCGCCGCGCCGAAGCCGAGCGAAACGGAAGCAAAACTGTTTTTGCTTACGGCAAAGTTCAGAACAACGGCCGCAATCTGTGCGAGCAGAGCAACAGCCGCGCCGATAATCGAAACCGTCTTCATGAATTTTGTGCTCCGGGTAAGGTTAAGAAAACCGAAGAAGAAAGCTGCGAACACAATAAGGTCAAAAATCAGCACCGCAACAAAAAGCAGCAGGGCAGCCGCCGCCGCGACGGTTACGCCCGAAAGCAGAGTGCTCTTTGCAAAATCAATCTGCCTGAGAAGAAGCCCGTTTGAAAAGGACTGAATAAGGCCGATTAAGCCGACGCTGAACTTTTGCGAGAAGAAAGGTAACGAATAACGGACTCCCATAAACGGAATCATAAGCACGCAGACCGCCCCGATTACGGCAATCATGCGCATGATCTGGAGCTTGCCGCCTATGAAATTCGCTTTTATGCGCGCGACAATCATACGGGCAACAGCAGATTCGAGCTCAGTTCTTTTCGCATCCCTGATAAGGCCGTCATTTTGCGTGTAATACATAATATTTACGCCGCAATGCTTACAGTTGGGTTTGAGATCGTAGAAAGGTATCTCGCCCCCGCACTTGGGACATTTCAATTTAATACCACTCCTTAAGTATCAAATTTTGAATCTGATTTATGTTAATTCTTCAATTTTATGTTAATTCTTCAATTTTTATCTCGTTTGTCATATAGGTGAATGTGATTCTCACCACTGTGTTGTCGGCGTTTATCAAAAGTTTGCTCTTGCCGCCGCTGCCGGAATAGGGGAAGCCCCTGTGTTCGCTCACGCAGGCGGAAAGAGTGCCCCAGGTGGATATGCCGAAATCATACTCGCCCGCATAGGGCATTACAAATGACAGGGAGTATCTGCCGCCGCCGATATAGTACATACGGGTGATTTCGCTGTTGGAGTCATTCTCGGGCGCGCCGACATACGGCTGAAAACTGCCGTAAAGGACCACCTTTTCGGGCAGACGCACGCCTGTTTCGGGGTCGTCAACATCCTTTCCCGAGTAGTCAAGCATTGAGGGGTTGGCAAACGCTCTGTACTTATCATACCCGCCTTTTATAAGCCTTGCCGCGGTATCCTCCTGAGAGAAGCCGCCGGGGCAGGCGTCTGAGCGGTTGTTGAGTTTATATACTCTGTCATTGCCGTCGCCGCCTTCGCCGAGCCCGCGCATAAGCGGAAAGGCAAAAAAGCCGTCAGGGTTATTCACGGCAGTCCATTTGAAGGAGTAATCGAGAAACTTGTTGCGTGCCTCTTCATCCTGGCATGCAAACCAGGAAATCTGGTCGCCGCCCCACCACTGATTCCAGGCGAGCTGTTCATAAGTCTGGTGCTCATGAGCCCAGACGTCTCTGCCGCCCCAGTTGTCATACTCATACAGAAAGGGGAGAGCTTTTTCATAAACTCCCTCGGGAGATATGCCGCCTCCCGATTTGCCTTCGCGCACAAGCACAAGCTTTTCGCCGGGTCTGTCAAGCACGGGGTAGCGGGTAAACGGCATCGCGTTATAGTCAAGCAGGCTTTTGCCGCCGACAACCAGCGAGTGCGAGTGCGCGTCAAAAATCACCTTGTGTCGCCTTGCGTGTACGCTGCCGTATTTGCGCAGCATCTCTATCACTCTGCCTATGCAGCTGTAATCCCTGTCGTGCCCCGTGTAGAGGTGAATCTGCCCCATATGAAACGCTTCGTATCCGCAGTCAATATAGTTGATGCCGCGGTAGTAAAACCACATCTGCGTTTCAGCCTTTGAGATATCCGGCATGTTTGACCACGCGCCGCTGTCCGCAGGGAAGAGGCAGGCGTCATAATCGAAGTGCCTGTCTTCATACGGCAGACCGAACGCCTCAAAAACACGGGCGGGTATTTTCACGCTCTCGACATCCTCGCGGTAAATTGCTTCAAATATGCAGGCCTGAAGTATTATCTCCGGGTCCGCCGCGTGAATCTTTTCCGCCGCTTCGCGGCACTTTGCAAAGTGCTCGTCATCGGGCATGGAGGCCTTCCAAATACCTGCCGCCCTGCCGAGAAATTTGAGCCCTGTTTTAAGGATAACTCTTATATCATCGTCAAGTGTGTCGCTCATTGATATCCACTGAGCCGATGCCGCGCGTGAGAGATAATATTCAAGCACATCCCGGTGCATTGAGCCGTCAAAATAACCTTTGTTCAATTATATCACCATATCAGTCTTTATTGTAGTTTTGGAGGAATTGCTTCATCCTCTCGCTCCGGGTGTTGCCGAACACTTCTTCGGGATGCCCTTCTTCAACAATAACGCCCTTATCCATAAAGATAACTCTGTCGGATACGGCTCTGGCAAAAGCCATTTCGTGGGTAACTATTACCATGGTCATTTTTTCTTCGGCGAGCTGCTTTATTACCTTGAGCACCTCTCCGGTGAGCTCAGGGTCAAGCGCCGAGGTAGGCTCGTCAAAAAAGAGAATTTCGGGATTCATCGCGAGAGCACGCACTATTGAAACTCTCTGCTGCTGACCGCCCGAAAGCTCGCAGGGGTAGGAATCCGCTTTATCCTCAAGCCCCATCTTGCGCAGAAGGGTGAGGCACTCCTCACGGACTTCGTTTTTGTCGCGCTTGAGCACGGACACGGGAGCGTCCATCATATTTTTCAGCACGCTGAAGTGGGGAAAGAGATTGAAATTCTGAAAAACGAGGCCGAATACATGGCGGAAATCGTTGAGATTTTTCACATAAGCGATTTTGCCGTTTTTCATTTCGGCGGCGTTTCTGTCGTCGTAGGAGATTGTGCCTGCGTCTATGGTTTCCAGGAAGGTGGCGCAGCGCAGGAGAGTTGATTTGCCGGAGCCGGACGGCCCGATTATTGAAACAACTTCGCCCTTGTCAACGTGAAGGGAAATATCCTTAAGCACGTGATTGTCACCGAAGGATTTCTGGATGTTGCTCATTTTCAGAATACTCACAAGCGCACCTCCTTAAATCTTGTAATAGCTCATGCGCTTTTCAACTCTGCCCATAACAAAGCTGACCAGCACATTGAATACATAGTAGAATGCGCCCGCGACAATAAACGGAACAAAACTTGTCTGCGAATTCGCAATCTGCTTTCCTATGGTGAACATCTCCTGGTAGGAGACGGTGAAAGCGAGCGATGTATCCTTGACAAGTGTGACTATTTCGTTTGTTATGCTCGGCAGAATCCTGCGTATGACCTGAGGCAGAATGATTTTAAAAAAGGTCTGCGCCCGGCTGTATCCGAGCACCTGAGCCGCTTCATACTGCCCGACCGGCATGGATTCTATGCCGCTGCGGTAAATTTCGGCGAAATAAGCCGCATAATTTATTGCGAACGCCACCACCACGGGTATGAGCTTGTTTCTGGATACGCTTATGCCGAAAAGGTAATAAGGTCCGTAGGTAACCGCTATGAGCTGAAGCATAAGCGGCGTGCCTCTGAGCACGGAAATATATACCTTGGCAAAGCCCGAAAACGGTTTGAATTTGCTGCCTCTGAGCAAAGCAATTATCATTCCGAGAGGAATGGCGAACAAAAGAGTAAGAAAGAAAATGGCGCAGGTTTTTTCGAAGCCTTCTGCCATTTTTGTTATTATGGTCATTAAAGTCATAAAGACCCTCGTTTCCTGAAAAATAACGAAACCTGAAGGCGCAAAAAGGCGCCTTCAGGGATATAAGCGAACCGGAATCAGTTCAAGAAAATAAGATTGCCCTGAATATCGGGGTAGTTTTCCGCGATTTTGGCATAAGTGCCGTCTGCCACAAGAGCGTCGAGGGCGCTCTCAACCTGAGCGCAGATTGCTTCGTCGCCTGAGCGGAAAGCTATACCGTACTGCTCTTCTCCGAGGTTTTCATCGAGAACTTTGAAGCCCTTGTTTTCGGATGCGTATTTTTCCGCAACGGGTTTGTCAACTATAACGGCGTCAACAGCGTTGCCGTCGAGCTCGGTGAAGCACTGGAGGAAGTTATCGCAGGTGGTGAGCTCTTTGAAAGAAGCGGTGAGATCCTGAAGCTCTTCATTGAGGAGCTTTTCGCCTGAGGTGCCGAGCATAACAGCTACGGTCTTGCCGGCAAGGTCGGCGGAGGAAGCTATATCGCTGCCGTCCTTGACAAGGATGACCTGGGTGTTGTCAAAATAAGGTCTTGAAATAACATAGCCTGCTTCTTTCATAGAGTCAAGAATTGTCATACCGGACCATACGCAGTCACACTCGTGAGAATCAAGCTGAATGAGCTTGTTATCCCAGTTTACCGGGAAAATATCAAACTCCCAGCCGAGGTACTCGCAGACAGCTTTACACACGTCAATATCAAAGCCGGTGTATTTACCGTCCGCGCCGATTTCGCTGAAGGGGGGATATTCGGCATCTATGCCCATTACAAATCTCATGGGAACGGCGTTTTCGGATGTGCTTTCTTCGGGCGCGGTGGTTTCGGCACCCTGTTTTGCTCCGCAGCCAGCGAGACACAGGCAGGCAAGGCCAATAGCGGCAGCAAGGATAATTGCGATTATTTTCTTTGACATGATATTGCCTCCATTTTATAAAATAATTGTAATTACACTTTATCATTTTACCCCAGTAAAGTCAAGATTTCTTTACTTTGAAATTTACAATTTTATCCATTACAGTTAAAAGAGAATTCATACCGAATTCATATTTCGGGCTTATAGTCTCATTGTACGGAGAGGGAGCCGCAACTCTTTCCGTATCAGCAATACCCCTCCTCAATTCAACCCCAATGTCAAAGTCCCGTTCCGGTCAGGAACGGGACTTTGGCTTTATTTCAGCGCGGTTTTGACGCGCTTATATTTTGCCCTTGCCGGCGGCGTAGATTTCTTCCTCGGAGGCGCCTTCGATGGCGAGGCGCTCTCTCTCCTCAAGCACTTCTATAACCTTCGCGTGCTTTTCGTCCGTGTAATCCCAGAAGAAAGCGTAAGGAATAATGCACAGCAGGTGGCCCACAAGGTCAAAGGCCATACCTATCATCATACACTTGCTTCTTATGTCGTCAACAAACAGTATGTCATAATCCGATGTGAAGCCCACACGGTAAAACAGCACCGGAATTATAAGGCTGATTATAGCCGAAAACGGACCCGTAAACCAGCCGACTATGCCCGAATAGTTTTCAAGGCGCTCGCCGGAAAGGTACATCTGATAGTCTCTCAGACGCACGCCCATATCCTGGTCCGCCAGCTCAATGGCGCTGTTGAGCATATCGCCTATGCAAAGGGAAATGAGCATAACAAGGCCGCTCATAAAATAGTTATCGCTGAAGAAATAGAAGGCGCAGATGTATCCGAAACACTGCCCGGCAAGCACCAGGCGCTTGAAAAGCACAAGGGTTTTGTACTGAAATCTTTTTCTTATCCAGGGCGCGAGGAAAGCGCCGGGGTTGCCCACCATTGAAACGATATTCTGCACTATGACATAGATAAGGCCTCTTTCACGCCAGGTGTAAATGAGGATTATATCCTTTACATAGAGGGAGCCGTTGCCGAGCGCGTCTATAAGGCCCGAAATGGCGTTTATCCAGTGGTATTTGTTCTTGATAACGCCGTTTACCGCGTCCCAGAACGGGATGTATTTTTTCTTCTCAATGGGCGGCTGTGGTATTCTCTCTTTTATATTTCCGATACCGCTGAACATCAGCAGGGTGCAGAGCATCATCATTATCGGAATTATGTAACGGTAGGTGTTTATGTTGGTGATATCTCCGGTGAAGGTGGAGGCCAAAAGCGGAAGCACCGACATAACAACAACGGAATTGAACAGATGGCTGAGCTTTTCGGGGTAGCAGCGCACGAGCATCCTCTCGTGCGGGTCGGGCGAGATTGTGCTTGAAATCGCCGAGGCTCCGCCGGTATAGGTGAACATACCGTAAAGCGAGAACAGCAGGTAAAGCATCCATACGCGCTCATAAAGCGGCTTATTATAAAGGGGAAGCCAGCATATGAGCAGCACGAGAATCATTGCCGGAATAACATTCGGGTAGGCAAAGAGCTTATATCTGCCCAGCTTGGGCAGCCATCTTTTGCGTATGAATATAGCTCTCGCTCCGCCGTAGCCGCACACTATCCAGTGAGCCCCGAATATTTTGAGCGTGTTTCTCATATTGATGCCGGGGAAGGATTCAAGGTAGCTTACCAGCCTCTGCGGGAAGTGGATAATCGCCGAAAAATCAAACACAAGGAAGAGGATTCCGAGCGCGGTAAAAAAGAAATACATGGCATACATCTTTTTTTCCGTCTTTTTCGGCAGATAGCCGAGGTTATCCGTGATTATCATATTCATTATGCTCCAGAAATAGCCCTGGACCATAAAGAAAGTGCCGATAATCGAGAAAGTGAGCACGGGGATTTCGTAATAGAAGATAACAAGGAAACAGCCTGTGCCGAAGGAGAGATAGTTGAGAACTCTCTGCAGGGCATAGTCTCCGCCCACGCCGAGCAGCACGGAAACATACTCTTTATAAGGCACATATCTGCCCTCGGGCGGTGTGTTCCAGTGGTTTTTGAACTCGCCGAAAAAGGCTTTTACTTTTTCGCCTTTTGAGCCGTCGGCCATTATTCTTCCCCTCCTTCCGTATTATCCGCAGCGGGCGCGGCGTTATCCTGAGCACTCTGCGGGGCTTCGCCGCCGGAGTCCGAGGCACCGGCCTGAACATAGGACTGATGGATTCTTTCCCTCTCCTGCTTGACGGCGGCAAGCTTCTGCCTGCCCTTTTTAGTCATAAGGAAGTCTTCTTTGAACATCGCCCTTATGACCTGAACGCCAATGTAGATGAAGCCGGGAATGAAGAAGAATATCATTATAATTCTGATGAATTTTGAATCAACCTCGCCTGCCGAGGCGGACGAGCTGCTGCGGGCAGGGCCGTTTTCCTCAGCCTGAGCAAGAGCCTTCGCGTCTTCCTCATAGCGAGCGTTGTTATAGTCGTCGCACTCCTGCCTGGTTTTGCCCCAAAGAGGGGGATCCGCCTCGAAGGAGTTGTCGCTCCTTGCCTGCCACCTGCCGCCGAGCTCAATGCCCTCTTCTGATTCGCTGCCCATATAATAGAGCAGATCATTGCTGCATTTGTAGAAGGCGTGATGGCCTATGTGTTTAACGCCTGAGGGGATGAACACGGCATAACGCATGTTTTCACAATAGCTGAACGCGTCATTGCCGATATATTCGAGTGAATCGGGCAGGTGCAGAAGAGATGTGCCGTAGCATTTGAAAAACGCCATATTGCCGATGAATTTGACGGTGTCGGGTATATCTATGCTGCCGAGCCTGTCGCATTTGTAAAAGCAGTTGCCCGCTATTCTCTCGACCCCTTCGGGTATGGAGTATTTTTCGTCACAGCTCCACGCCTTTTCAACCTTCATGGAGCCTGCGCTTTTTTCTTTTATCACATAATATGTGCCTATATAGGGCGCCGCGACGCCTCTCTCAATCATTTCGTCATAGAGCGCTCTGGTGAAGTCATCGCCGTTTGTGTTTCTGACCTGCCTGTGAATATCTGCAAACATTTCATCGTCACCGGCGCCGCTGACTTCAAAGGTTTCCTTAACATCAAGGCCGATGTTTCTTACGTCGCCGTAGTTCTTTATATCGCTGTAAACAAGGTGGGTGCACCTGCAGATGGGATAAAGGATAATCGTTTTCATATCCTTTGTGTAAAGCACGCCGTCAATGTCGCAGTAATTCGGGTTTGCCTCGTCAACGTGTATTTCCCTGAGCTGTTTGCAGTAAACAAACGCCTGCTCGTCAATGTATTCAACCGTCGGGCCGATGTTTATGTACTTCACATATTCATCGGAAACAAAGGTGTATCCGTCAACAGCGACCACATCCTTTGTTTTGTCCTGAATCCATTCTCCGCCGGATTTGAAATAGGGATGGTCTATGTTGACAGTCTCTGTTTTGGAGTTGCC
>JAEELT010000013.1 GCA_016282855.1 Clostridiaceae bacterium
GGCGTGATTCTTTCTTGCTTCCTCAGCATTTTTGTCGGTATATTGAAGCAGTGTGAGATAACCCTCTTCAAAGTTGTTGATCTCGAGCATAACCTCAACTCTGCCGTCCTCACCGGTATGAAGGATAATCGGAAGAGTATCGTCGGGAATGTTTCGTCTCATTCTATACATTCTGTTATCATCAATTTCGGCAAGCAGAGCGCCGAGTATCAGAGATACGCAGTTGAGATTGGATATCAATCCGGTTCTTGCCTTTTTGTAGCAGTTATTCAGGCCGAGAATAAGCCCGCTGTACTGCCCCTCGATTTCCTCACCTTTGAGCGGAAGCAGCATAAGGTGGGTTTTTCTGACCAGCGCGCCAAGGCGCTTCACATCAACCTTCTCTGCCTTTGCATCCTCGCAGATCTGCTTCCACTCTGCGATAAGTTTCTTTATATTCTCATCGGACTCGATCAGTGTATCCCTGCCGTCGTTGTATTTTCTCCATGTTTCACGCAGAGAGGCGCGTATATCCTCGCGAAGGGATTCCGGCTCAAGAATCTCAACCATTCCGGAATACTGCATTGCCCAGAATTTCATGGCATTGGGATTGGCCCTCACAGAGCAGGTAACTGTTTTACCGTCAGATTCTCCGAATTTCACGCTCTTGCCGAGCCAGTCAACAACCGTGCTGATATTATTCTGAGTATCGGGAATTCTGAAAACAATTCTCTCATGCTCGCCCGGCTGCATATAGAGCATCTCGGCCTCGGTTTTGGGAGCATCATCTATTCCCTTCACCTTGCTTTTTGGTTTAACAGGTTCATCGAGAGGTGTAATACAAGTGATTTTATCAATGCGAAATGAGGTGACATCGTCATACTTATCGTAATTGGCTTTAAGATAGAATCTGCCGTTATTGGCGACCATACGGTAAGGATTCACTTTATATATTTTATTCTCGCCGTTTTCCTGTATGGGATGAAGCTTTTTATCCTTGCCGTAATAATTATAGAAGAATGAGACTTTTTTGCCCTTATCTATTGCCTCGTCAAGATAATCGAGATTCAGAAGAAGTGATTCATTTATGACTTTATCATCTGAAACAAGGCCGAGATTAAAAAGATGCTTTTGCATACGACCGCGCTGGTCTATACCGCCGAGCTTGCTTATCTTTTCTATAAGCTGCTTACACTCACGTTCGGAAAGAGAACGGGAAAACATAACGGAATTTATCAGCATACGGATTTCACCGGCGTCAAAATCATGAATATAGCGGAAGTTGGTCTTCATTTCACCGTCGTCATCATCTCTGCCGCTTTTTCTGTATTCTGTGTCGCAATCAATTTTATCCGGATAAGATTTAAGCAGTTCATTGAGAGTGCGACCTACAGTCTTGCGGTCAATATCAAGGCCGTAATCGGAGAGAAGCTTGTTTTTTATCTGAGCTTGAGTCAGGGTGTGGGCACAGTCGCCGTCGGGTCCTATGGTTTCATCTGTATAATTCCTGAGGATTTCAAGAATAAGCAGGGCTGACATTTTCTTTGCAACCAGTGAATCGTTTTTCATTTTGTTACCTCCCGGTCAATTACGAATTTATTATATCACTTACAGCCATATTATACAATAGGGGTATGCGACAATTATGTCCCATCATTTTTGCCGATATTGATGCCGGCAAGCTCAAGGCCTTCGTGAGTGAAAAATACGGGAATATCGTTTTTTGCCCTCTCCTCCGAAAGAATCTGATGATAGGCGTGCATAAGTAATTCATCGTTTATGAGCCCTTTTTCATAATTGGAGAGCGCTTTGATTATCCTCTGAGTGCCTTCGAATTCTCCGTTATATAATTCAAAATCCATGTAGTTACAGAAGGACTCTCTGTAAACAGTTCCGTCTCTCCATTGGGTATATCCCGAAAAAATCATATCAGTGCTGTCGCCGTTTTTTCCCTCGAAAAACCATTTCTTAACTTTTTTGCTTACACACTCCAGACCGACATTCTGTACCACAAACAATTCTGTCCTTCCATTGATTTCACTTGCGTCGTATCCGCATTTGTAATAAGGATTATATATCACATCACCTCTTTTGAACGGCACGGGGAAATCAAACCACATACCTTCAAAAGCTGTGAGTATATCGTATTCATCTTCATTACATGGAAATGAGCCGTAATCCCAGTCTGCCTGACAGACGGACCTAAGATCTTTATTCAGTTTTATGCTTGCGGTATTCCTGTCATAATCATCAACCTCTATTTTATTGACAATGAAAGAGTCAACATCTTCACACTCTTCGGACTTAATAAATCCTTTCAATGTATCCATTGATGAGAATACCGCATCAAACTGATAATAATCATCATCTGCAATTGTCAGAGTGTACATACTGCCCGGATAATAATAAAACCAGTCGATAAAGCGTCTGCTGATATTTATAAACCCCAAAAGAAATTTATGCAGGCTGTCATAGTGGTTGCAGTTGACTCTTTCCGGAATTTCCATATCGGGCATGGTGTTTATTATCTCTTCCCAAAACTTGCATTTTTCACTGAAATTGAGCTTGCGGTTAGAATAAACTATCCACGCCGCTTCAAGCGAGTTAGGCTGATAACCGATTTCGCGCCAGTACTTTTCTATGCTTTTAGAATTAAGCAGACTTATGTAATCCATTATTTCTCCTTAAACAATTCTTTCACTTTTCCAAGCAATTCATCCGGTGATGAAATACGGCTGTTTTCGCTTACAAGTTTCCATACCTCATCACCCTTTTTGTTGTCGCCGTAAATCAGCGGCGATATTTCTTTATAAATTCTGTCATATTTATTGAGCTTTCCGTTATAAGTTTCAATACGATACAGAGCAGATATCATGTTATCTCCACCGATGTGTCTAAACATATCCGTATGCTTGACAGCGCTGTTCCGGTAGTATCCGTCCTTATCTCTGAAAAGCGCGAGCAGACTACAGCAATCCCAATCAGGGCCGGCATAAACTATAAGAGCGTTTACCGGCGGAGCAAACGGACGGCAGTCAATTCTGACAATATTGCCCGGCTTAAACGGGGTTGGCAGATTAAGGTGTACGCAGTCGGAAGAGTATTTTCCGTCAGGAAAGCGCATATACGGCCCTTCATTTTTCCATTCTTCGTATGCTGAAAACCAGCAGATACCACGCCCGTAAATATAATAATATATATATGTTTCTATATATCTGCCGGTTTCATCGGGAACCCATTTCTTTATTTCATACCGGGTAGTGCTGTCGGCGTCTCTTTCTTCGTATTCTTCATTCCAATTTATATAATCAATTACTTTTTGATAATCCGCGCAGGGCCGGGCGCAGCCGCCGTATTTTACTTCTTTTATATCCTCGTCATACCACGGGTCGTCAACGGTGAAAAGTTCATCGGGAGCGCAGGTAAGATTATCAATCGCCGCCTTGAAATCATCGGCAGATTCTGCGATTTCTTTTTCGCCGGATTCATTCGCCAGGGAACAAAGAAACTCATATTTTTCGGTGATTGTGATTTCCGGTGAGCCGATTATTATTTCGGCAAGGCCGAAACAGTTGAGCATATTCTCCGGAAGGCAGAGAAATTCCCGCATCTGCCGTGAGGGAAAGGTTCTGTTGATTATTGCTTCATATTCTTTTTTATCCATATTCAATCCCATAAATCATCAAAATTATTTCTCATCCAGTCAAGGACTTCGTTTTTTATTTCGTTATAATCATCGGGGCGCCCGTCTTCATCGGTATCGAGTTTTCTGACGAGAGAGGCGACGCGTCTGAGCTCTTTTTCCCAGTTTTCGGCGCTGCCGTAACGCTCGGGGTAGCTGTGGAGATTGCCGGCAAAACACTCAAGGCCGCCGGCAAAGAGCTTTTTGAGATAAGAATTGAAATCCCAAACATCACAGTCTGCAAAGCCGCGGGTTATTCTCTGCTTTGCGTATCTGAGATTGTCAAAAAAATACACGATATTCTTTGACAAACGCCCGAATCCGTCTTTGTTGGAAAAAACATTCAGTTTATTCATAATGAGCACCTCCGGTTTTAATCGGTTTGTTTATTGTAATTTGCTTTTTTCGTATTCATCAAACAGCGCAAGAAATTCATCGAATGAAATGGTTTCGGCATCATTGTCCGCGGCATCCACGCCGTATTTTGTATGGGGATTCAGCTGATATTTATAATGCGTATGGCCCATCATTGCAAAATACGGTCTGTGAGCTATGCGGTATCCCGAGTCGATAAGCAGTTTGTAATCTTTATA
>JAEELT010000107.1 GCA_016282855.1 Clostridiaceae bacterium
AGTGTGAATCGGTATAGGGCAGATAAGGCTTTATATCATAAACCGGTGTTCCGTCCATCATATCGGCACCCTTTATTTTAAGGACCATATGTTTGTTTTCACTGTATATCCCGATAAGTTCAGCACAGGACAGACCTATAGGATTTGGTCTGAATGGAGAACGGGTAGCGAATACGCCCTCTCTTTTGTTGCCGCCTAGTTTTGGGGGCCTTACGGTGGAGGACCAGCCTTTGTCGGCGTTTTCCGAAAACTCCCAGATAATCCATATATGGCTGTATTCTTCAAGACCCCTGAACGCCTCGGGTGATGAATACTCCGGCTCAAATACTATTTCGCTTTCAATGCTCTGCGCAAGACCGGGCTGCCTAGGTATGCTGAATTTTGAGCTGAAATCGTTTTTTACTTTTGCAATAATTTTCATATATCTTCATTCCGTTAATAAAGATTAAAACAAAAATCCCCGTTTTAAAACGAGGATTTCTGGAGCTGCTAGGCAGACTCGAACTGCCGACCTCATCCTTACCAAGGATGCGCTCTACCACCTGAGCCATAGCAGCATATATGTAAACCGCAAAGCGGATTACGCTGACTGAACGCACTATATATTAACATAAGATTTCGGTATTTGCAAGTGTTTTTTTTATTTTTTTAAATAAGTATCCGGATTATATAAAGAAAAATGCCCGCTGAAAAAGCGGGCATTGATAATTATACGGTTTTTTCAAGCAATTCAGGTTTGTCAACCTTGAATACGAGTTTTGCCTCCCCGTTTACGCCGTCAACGGTGGAGTACATATATTCAATGTCGATATTTGCATCGGCTATTTTTTCGAGTGTGTCATTAAGCCCGCCGGATTTGTTGGGAACGGCGATAACCTGAACGGGGTTTACCGATACGACGCAGCCAGCTCCGATAAGCACATCTGTTGCTTTTGCCACATCGTCAACAAGAATTCTAACTATGCCGTAATCTTTTGTTTCGGCGATGTTCAGAGCAGTGAGATTGATGCCGGCCTGAGCGAGAATGTTTGTTATCTCGTGAAGCTGACCGTATCTGTTTTCAAGAAAAACTGAAATCTGTTTTACTGTCATAGCTGTTTCCCCCTTATATTTTTCTGTTATCTATAATTCTGACAGCCTTACCCTCGCTTCTGACAATGCTCTTGGGGGCGACAAGGTGAACTTTGGCGTAAATACCAAGCATCGCTTTGAGAGCTGATACAAGCTTCTTTTCCATTTCCGCCACTTCGCCGAGATTGTCGGTGAATTTATCGGGAGTCATTTCAACATTAACATCAAGAGTATCGGAGTTGTTTACTCTGTCAACTATAATCTGATAGTTTGCCTGGTAACCCTGCTCGATAAGCACTGCTTCAATCTGAGAGGGGAAAACATTGACACCCTTGATAATAAGCATATCATCGCTTCTGCCTCTGGGCTTGACCATCTTTATGAAAGTCCTGCCGCAGGAGCATTCGCATTTTTTGAGAACGCAGATATCTTTGGTCCTGTATCTTATTACGGGGAAAGCTTCTTTGTCAAGTGAAGTGAAAACAAGCTCTCCTTCTTCGCCCTCAGGAAGCACTTCAAGAGTATCGGGGTCAACGATTTCGGCGTAGAAATGGTCCTCGTTAATATGCATACCGGTTTGCTCTGAGCATTCAAAGGAAACGCCGGGTCCGCTTATTTCGGTAAGGCCGTAAATGTCATACGCTTTGATACCGAGACTCTTCTCAATATCTTTTCTCATTTCTTCGCTCCAGGCTTCAGCGCCGAAAATGCCGGCCTTAAGCTTGATTTTATCACGAAGTCCTCTTTCATTTATGCTTTCGCCGAGGTAAGCTGCGTATGAGGGTGTACAGCAGAGAATTGTAGAGCCGAGGTCAGTCATAAACTGAAGCTGTCTGTCGGTATTGCCGGAGCTCATGGGCAGAGTGAGGCAGCCTAGCTTGTGTGACCCGCCGTTAAGCCCGGCGCCGCCTGTAAACAGACCGAAGCCGTAAGAGACGTGGACCACATCATTCTTGTCTGCTCCTGCGGCTACAAGAGCTCTCGCGCAGCATTCATCCCATAAATCGATATCGTGCTTTGTGTAATAAGCGATTACTCTTTTGCCTGTTGTGCCGGAGGTTGACTGAATTCTGACACACTCGGAAAGTGGTTTTGCGAGCATCGCGTAGGGATATGCCTCCCTTAAATCGTCCTTTGTTAAAAACGGAAGTTTGCTGATGTCGTCAATGCTTTTGATGTCTTCGAGTGAAACACCGCTTGCTTCCATCTTTCTGCGATAATCGGGGCAGTCATTCCATACGTGTTTTATCTGCTTCATAAACTTTTCATTCTGAAGAGATTTCAACTTCTCGCGTGGCATTGTTTCGATTTCTTTCTGAAAATAATTCTGCATATTTCTCCTCCCTATTATCAGGCGTTTTTACCGAGTAAAAATGCCTTTTTATTGATTTCCAGGAATTTTTCCGGTACGGATACTTCTATAGCTTTCATCCATTCCTCTTCTGTGAAATCAAAGCTGTTTGAAAGCTTTCCGAGAAGAACGAGGTTTACGGCTTTAGAAGAGCCGGCTTCTTCTGCAAGGCTTAAAGCATCAAAGCAGATTGCTCTTGCGCCTGCGGCTGCAATTTTGTCCGTAAGGTTTTCGGGATATTCGGCAGCGCCTGTAATAACAGGCATAGGATTTGTTTGCTGAGTGTTTGTAATTATTATTCCGTCGGTTTTAAGATATTCAATCCACCTTGCGGCTTCAAGAAGCTCAAATGAAAGGATAATATCGGCTTCGCCTTTGTCAATTATCGGTGAATAAACCTTTTCACCGTAACGGACATAAGTGACAACGCTGCCGCCCCTCTGACTCATTCCATGCACTTCGCTGACTTTGATATCATAGCCCTTCATAAGCAAAATCTTGCCTAAAAGCTTGCTGGCTAAAAGAGTACCCTGACCGCCAACGCCTACTATCATTATGTTTTTGGTTTTCACAGTCATTTACCTCCTTATTTGCCTAAAGCGTCTTTCGGGCAGAGCTGTGAACAAACTCCGCATCCGGTGCAGAGAGTGCTGTCGATTACAGCTTTTCCTTCTTTAATGCTTATAGCGGGGCATCCTATTCTCATGCAGGATTTGCAGCCAATGCATTTGTCCGTGTCACAGGAAATTGGGCCGTTGTGCTTCACATATTTGAGCAGTGCGCAGGGTCTTCTTGAAATGATAACGGAGGGCTCATCCGCAGCAAGCTCAGCTTTGAGGGCATCATCACATTCCTTGAGGTTATAAGGGTCAACAACGGTAACTCTCTTAATACCTATTGATTTGCAGAGCTCTTCAAGATTAATCTTTGCGCAAGGGTCGCCCTTGAGATTGTATCCTGTGGTGGGGTTCTGCTGATGACCTGTCATGCCGGTTATGGAGTTGTCAAGAATTATAACTGTGGAGTTTGACTCATTATAAGCAATATTGACAAGCCCGGTAATACCCGAATGCATAAAGGTTGAGTCTCCGATAACAGCTACCGTGCTTGATGAGTTTTCTTCTGAAAGTTTATTAAAGCCGTGCAGACCCGAAACCGAAGCACCCATACAAATTGTCGTGTCGAGAGCCGAAAGGGGAGGAACAGCGCCGAGTGTGTAGCAGCCGATATCGCCGAGCACCTTAACCTTGTTTTTCTTAAGCGTATAGAAAAGACCTCTGTGCGGGCAGCCGGCGCACATAACAGGGGGCCTGCCGGGGATTTCCTCGCCGAGTTTGCCGTAAGCGGGCAATTCCACTCCGAGTTTTTCGGCAATGTAACTCTGGCTGAACTCGCCGATGTTTGAGAACAATTCTTTCCCGGTTACCTCAATTCCTATATTTCTGCAATGAGATTCGATTATACCGTCAAGCTCTTCGATTACATATATCTTGTCAGCTTTTGAGGCGAAATCTTTAATCATCTTTACTGGCAGGGGATTGGTCATGCCTATTTTGAGCACGGGGTATTTGTTGCCGCATACTTCTTTTACATACTGATAGGATGTGGAGCAGGTGATAATGCCTATGCTGCTGTCTTCTCCTTCATCAACGCGGTTGAAATCACAGTTTTCGGCAAGCTCGGTAAGAAGCACGGTCCTTTTTTCAACAAAGGGATGCCTTGCTTTTGCGTTTGCGGGCATCATTATATATTTCTGACCGTTCTTTTCATAAGGTCTGTCTTTGATTTCATCTCTTTCGGATGTTTCAATTACGCTCTGTGAATGGGCAACTCTGGTGCACATTCTAATAATAACGGGCGTATCGTATTTTTCGGATAATTCATAAGCCGCTTTTACAAATGCAAGAGTTTCGGCAGAATCGGACGGCTCAAGCATTGGGACCTTTGAAGCTATTGCGTAGTGTCTGCTGTCCTGTTCATTCTGTGATGAGTGCATACCGGGGTCATCGGCAACGGCAATAATCATGCCTGCGTTTACGCCGGTGTATGAAATGGTAAACAGAGGGTCTGCGGCTACATTGAGGCCTACATGCTTCATGCCGCAGAAGCTTCTCTTGCCTGAGAGTGATGCACCGAAAGCGCTCTCCATAGCAACTTTCTCGTTGGGTGCCCACTCGGCATAAACCTCGGGGTATTTTGCAGCGAACTCCGTGATTTCGGTTGAGGGAGTTCCGGGATATGATGAAGCAAATGAGCAGCCTGCTTCATACAGGCCTCTGGCAAACGCTTCGTTACCAAGCATCAGTTTTTTCATATTATCACACTTTCTTCAGCTTTTGATTTGAGCTTCAACGAGTCTGCCGTTGCAGTATATTTCGCGAAGCTTCGGCTTTTCAATCTTGCCTGTGGGGTTTCTCGGAACATCGGCAAAGATTATTTTACGGGGTCTTTTATATTTCGGAAGGTCGATGCAGAATTCATTGATTTCTTCTTCAGTGCATGACATACCTTCTTTGATTTCGATAATGGCAGCGGCAATTTCACCGAGCCTGGCGTCGGGAAGACCTATTACTGCAACATCCTTTATCTTATCGTGCTTTCTGAGAAAAGCTTCAATCTGTACGGGATAAATGTTTTCTCCGCCGGAAATCACTACATCCTTTTTTCGGTCAACGAGAGTGATGAAACCGTCTTCATCGACCTCAGCCATATCACCGGTATAAAGCCAGCCGTCCTTGAGCACTTCTTCGGTCGCTTTGGGGTTTTTGTAGTAGCACTTCATTACGCCGGGGCCTTTAACGCAAAGCTCACCTACTTCGCCTACTGCTACTTCCTTATCGTTTTCATCAACTACTTTGGCACTCCAGAGATAACCGGGGATGCCTATTGCACCGACTTTATCAACATTGCCTATTCCGAGATGAACACACCCGGGGCCGAGCGATTCGCTGAGGCCGTAGTTTGTGTCGTATTCGTGGTGCGGGAAATATTTGAGCCATCTGTTTACAAGTGAGGGAGGCACGGGCTGCGCACCTATGTGAAGAAGACGCCACTGCTCAATAAGATGCTCATCCAGATTTATCTTTCCGGATTCGATTGCGTCAAGAATATCCTGTGCCCAGGGAACAAGGAGCCAGACTATTGTGCATTTTTCTTCTGTCACGGTTCTTATTATCCACTCCGGTTTTACTCCTCTGAGGAGCACGGCTCTGCTGCCTGAAATAAGTGAGCCGAACCAGTGCATTTTCGCTCCTGTGTGATAAAGCGGGGGAATGCAGAGGAAAACATCATCGTGCTGCTGCTTGTGATGGTTTTGCTCGGTAAGGCAGGAGCAGTAAAGCGCCTTGTGATCGTGGAGTATTGCCTTGGGGAATCCGGTTGTGCCGGATGAAAAATAAATCGCAGCGTAATCCTGCTCATCTATTGCTACCGGAGGGGTTATGCTCGAACAGAATATTTTGAGATTCCAGCAGTTTTCGGCGTATGAGGGAGTGTTGTGTCCTACATAAAACAGCGTTTTGCAGCATTGCGGGAGCTTGTCTTTGATTTTGTCAATCCGTGTTGTGAAATCGGGCCCGAAAATAAGCACTTCACAATCGGCAAGATCAAGGCAGTATTCAATTTCTTCGGATGTATAGCGGTAATTGAAAGGCACGGCAATGCATCCCGCTTTAAGCACGCCGAAGTAAATCGGAAGCCATTCAAGGCAGTTCATAAGCAGAATACCAACTTTGGTATCTCTGGTAACGCCTCTTGAAAGCAGTAAATTTGCAATTCTGTTGGAGTCCTCGTTGAATTTACCCCAGGACATTTCTCTTCTGTACGGCGTTTCGGGGCTTGCTATTTCAACAAGCGAAGCTTCGCGCCAGGTGGAAGCTCTGTCCCTTTTGTCAGAAGGATTGATTTCCACAAGAGCTATTTCGTCTCTGTAAAGCTTGGCGTTTCGTTCAAGTAATTCCGTTATAAGCATTTATTTTTCCCTCCGATGGAAAAAGTGTACATTTTTAGCGATAATTATACTATTATAATGTTATTATGTCAAACTATTTTATTTTAAATTTTAACCTGTATAATATTTCGTTAATAAAGCATAAGATATATTTTATTTAAATAGAATTTTTATAACTGTTATTGCTTGATTTAGCGATGCTTTAGTGATAAAATAAATCGATTAGAATATTTTATTGAGGTAGTTTTATGAGAAGAAAGCAATGGGTTGTTTCAAAAGGTGACAAAAATCTTGCTATTTCGGCTGCGCAGGAATTCGGCGCAGAGCCTCTTTCCGCGATGATTCTATCATCAAGAGGTTTTGATTCATTGGAATCGGTGGGCGAATTCCTCAGCGATTCTCAGCCGCTTTCGCTTGATCCGTTTTCAATAAAAGATATGGATAAGGCAGCCGCCCGAATAAACAGAGCTCTTGACAGTTTTGAGATGATATGCGTCTTCGGCGATTATGATGCCGACGGAGTGACTGCAACCGCTCTGCTCTACTCCTTCCTGGAGAGCAGGGGAGCAAATGTTATAAGATATATACCTGACCGTGTGTCTGAGGGCTACGGCCTTAACTGCGCCGCGATTGATGAGCTTCACTCAAGAGGCGTAAAACTGATTGTTACGGTTGATAACGGTGTTTCTGCAATCGAAGAAACTGCTTACGCGCGCTCGCTCGGCATAGATGTCGTTATAACCGACCACCATAAAACAGGCGACAGGCTTCCCGATTGTGAGGCTGTTGTTGACCCTCACAGACCTGACTGTACAAGCACGTTCAAAGAGATGAGCGGAGTCGGCGTTGCGTTCAAGCTTGCCTGCGCAATAGAGGGTGAGGGCGAAGAGGAACTGCTTGACGAATATGCCGAGCTGATTGCTGTCGGCACAATCGGCGACGTAGTTTCGCTCACAGGTGAAAACCGCATTATGGTTAAGCGCGGCATAAAGAATATTGCCGAAAGGCCCGGTATAGGCATACTGTCCCTGATAGAATGCTCCGGCATAAAAGACAAAAAAATCTCTTCTATGAGCGTAGCTTTTACCGTTTGCCCCAGAATAAACGCCGCCGGCAGGATGGACTCTGCCGAAAAAGCGCTTGATTTGCTTTTAAGCGAAGACGAAGAGAGCGCACAGCTGCTTGCACAGGAAATAAACCGTATGAATATTCTCAGGCAGCAGACTGAAACCGAAATATACAATCAGGCGCTTGAGATAATGGAAAGCAGGCCCGATATTTCCGACAACAAGATAATTGTTGTTGACGGTGAAGGCTGGCATCAGGGTGTTATCGGTATTGTAGCCGCGAGATTAACGGAAAAATTCGGCAGACCTTCCATTGTTATTTCCAAATGCGGTGATGAAGCAAAGGGTTCTGCAAGAAGCATTGAGGGCTTTTCTGTTTTTGAGGCCATAGAGAGCGTCTCTTCTTTGCTTACGCACTTCGGTGGGCATACTCTTGCCGCCGGACTCGGAATAAAGCCGGAGGATATACCCGCATTCAGAAAAGCCATTAACGATTACGCCGCCGATAAGGAGCTTCCTCTCGCAAAGCAGTATATTGACTGCCGTCTTCAGCTTTCATCTGTCAATCTTGATTTGCTGCCGGCCATTGAGGCTCTCGAGCCTTTCGGCAGCGGCAATCAGCCGCCGTGCTTCGGCCTTTTCGGCGTTCAGATTGATGAAGTGAGCGGAATCTCCGAAGGCAAACATATCAGGATGCTTGTTTCTAAAAACGGGTCACGCCTTAATACAGTATGGTTCAATCTGCCCGAAAAGAGATTTCCGTTCGAGAAAGGCGATGTTGTCGATCTTGCGGTCAATCTCGAAGGCAACTATTATGCCGGCGAAATGAGAGTGTCCGTTATTATCAGGGGCATCAGGCCTTCAATGACGGATGAAGATAAAGTTATTAAGTCAATTTCCGCATATAATTCATTCAGATTCGGCTCCGGCGTTTCTCCTGAAACGGCGCTCAGCCTTTTGCCCGAAAGAGAGACTCAGGTGGATGTTTTCAGGTCTGTTAAAGCGAAGCCTCTCAAAGACGGATACTCAGAGCAGCTTTGTTTAAGGCTAGGAGATGACGGAGCAAATCTCGGCAAGTATATGATATGCACCGATATTATGACTGAGATGGGTATTTTGGCCTCCGATGAAAACGGAATGATTTATGTGCCCGATTCAGTAAACAAAGTAAACCTTGAAGACTCAGAGATAATGAAAAAACTCAGGAATTGCGTGAACTGATATGAAAATAAGTGACAACGCTAAAATTGATACTTTTTCCACTCCGGATGAAGGCTACGCGCTTCTGATGAGCTTTGTTGAAAACTCATATTCCAAGGAAGAGCTTGAAAGCATAAAAGCCGCCTACGAATATGCGTGCGAAGCTCATACCGACCAGGTCAGACTTTCGGGGGAGCCTTATATTGTTCATCCGCTCAGCGTGTCTGTAATCACTGCCCGCCTCGGAATGGACTCGTCGTCTGTTATTGCGGCGATGCTTCATGATACTGTTGAAGACACCGGCAGCACTCTTGAAGACATTGAGCAGAAATTCGGTAAGACGGTTGCCGAACTTGTTGAGGGCCTTACCAAAATTCAGCAGATGCCCACCAAGAGCGACCCGAGAACCGACGGCAATATATTTATAGACCCATCTCAGGTTAAACAGCAGCAGCAGGCTGAAAACATTCGCAAAATGCTGCTTGCCATGTCAAAAGATATCAGAGTTATTATCGTGAAGCTTGCCGACAGGCTTCACAATATGCGCACCCTTATGTTCAAGCCCGAAAACAGACGCCGTGAAATTGCGCTGGAAACAATCGAGATTTATGCTCCGATTGCTCACCGGCTCGGTATCAGACCCATCAAGGAAGAGCTTGAGGATTTATCCATCAGCTACCTTGACCCGGTTGCTTATAATGATATTGAAGAATCTCTTGAAGCACAGAGCATCCAGAGAAAAGAATTTCTTGATGATATCAAAAGCAGGATTGAAGAAAGAACCCGCGAAGTTGTAGCAAACGCTCAGGTGAGCGGCAGAATCAAATCCGTTCACGGCATATACAGAAAGATGTATATGCAAAATAAAAATTTCGATGAGATTTATGACATATACGCTGTCAGAATAATAGTTGATACCGTTATCGACTGTTATAACTGCCTCGGTATTATTCACGATATGTTCAAGCCTATTCCGGGCAGATTCAAGGACTATATTTCAAACCCGAAGGCCAATATGTATCAGTCGCTTCACACAACCGTTCTCGGTAAA
>JAEELT010000108.1 GCA_016282855.1 Clostridiaceae bacterium
AAAGAGAGGCCTCCCAAATGTCAAGATCTTTTTACATTTCTACCGATAAAAACAGCCGGGACACCCCGACTTTCACAACTTACCCCTCAAACACCAACTTACCCCTCAAGCGGCAAAAAGGCTGTAGGAATAATTAAATTGCATCAATCTCGGAGTTTTTATATCCGAAAAACTCCGGGGCCGTTATTTTTTTCAGCGAATAATAAATCAGATACAGTTTGCATATAAAAATATAGCCGGCACCGAAAATAATACGGTGCCGGTTTGATGATTGTGTTATATATGCCTTTCGCAGATTACAATAATCCTGTTGATTATTATTCTCTCAGTTTTCGGTAACCGAAAGAATATAATTAGCAATTTTATCACTGTTCATTATATAACCTGTGTGACCTGTTTTTTCAAATATCTTCAGGGAAGCGCCGGGTATGGTTTCGGCTATATGCTTAGTATGAGAGAGCTTGATTACATCTCTCTCACCTGCTGTAACAAAGGTCGGCACGGTGATTCCCTTCAGAATCTCATCAGTGATATCAGGCTCACGCATCATTATCTGCATCTTGTCGCTGCGGTCAAAATGACTCCACAGTTTAAAAAATTTCATCGGCAGATCTTTTGTGCTTCCCGGGTTCAGGCTCGCACCGCTGACTATAAGCTCAGAAAGCATATCGGGATATCTGTACGCAAGAATAAGGCCGATAATCCCGCCGTCGGAAAAGCCGTAATACACGGGCTTCTCAATCCCGAGGGCAGATATGAACTGAGCCATATCCTCTGCCATATCTTCATAATGGAGTGTTTTTATCTTTTCGCTTTTGCCGTGATCGCGCGAATCCGGGCAATAAACAGTGAACCTTTCTCCAAGCACACGCGCGGCTTTTTTAAAAATTTTATGGTCCATGCTGTTGCAGTGTACCATAACCAGAGGCCAGCCGGTGCCGCTTTTTTCATAATAAAGCCTGACTCCGTTTACAGTGATAAACATTTACTTCTCCCCTTTCGGGTTAATCTGCCGACTTTCAGATTTTATTTAACAATAAGATCATCAAGGCTTTTATCCTTATTAAGCACATTAACACAAAGAAGTATAAAATTCAATTATTATTAATAAAATATAAAATATTATTTTATGGATGCGTTTATACTGATATATAAATCACCATACTATTACTATACACATTCGAATTTTTTAATAAATATACCATTCAAAGGGTAACAAAAGGGCAACAAATTCAGTTTAATGCTTACATTAATTGTTTTTATCTGACATATAATAATTCCAATGATTGCCTTGAATAAAAAACTCGAGATTATTAAGAAAAGAAGATAAGCGGATAATTCTGTCAGGTGAAAACAGCATATAACAGACGCAGAATATGAAGAAAAGCCTCTCAAAGTCGCAATTTATCCGCTTGACTAACATTATGCAAAATGATATGATAAAAAAGCATTCCAAAGTGTTAAAAAGGAGAAAAAGCATGGCAAAAAATTATTTCGACCTTACCGGTCAGGTAGCAATCGTAACGGGAGCTTCAACAGGTCTCGGAGTTCAGATGGCAAAGGCGCTCGCAAATCAGGGCTGCAACATTGTAGCGTTGGCTCGCAGGCAGAATCTCATTGATGAAGTTGCCGCTGAAATCGAAAAGGAATACGGCGTAAAAGCAGTAGGAATCCGCTGCGATATTACCGATACAGAAAGCGTTGAGGCGGCAGTTGATGCTGCTCTCAAGGAATTCGGCAGAATCAATATACTCATCAACAACGCAGGCACCGGCGGAGTCCATCCCGCAGAAGATATGCCCGATGAAACATTCGAAAACGAGATGAATATTGACCTTTTCGGCACCTTCAAGGTTGCAAGGTCGGTAGCAAAAAAAGCGATGATTCCCGCAAAATACGGCAGAATTATCAACATTGCTTCAATGTACGGCCTTGTAGGCAATAAAATCGCTCCTACAGCCTGCTATCACGCGGCAAAGGGTGGCGTAGTTAACCTTACGAGAGCTCTCGCGGCAGAATGGGGCGAAAAGGGCATCAATGTCAATTCAATTTGCCCCGGTTATTTCTACACCCCGCTTACCGAGGAAACTCTCAACTCCGAATTCTTCCAGAACTACGCGAAAACAATGATTCCGCTTGCAAGATACGGCAACGAAGGCGAGCTTGACAGCGCCGCTATCTTCCTTGCCTCCCCTGCTTCAAGCTATGTCAACGGCCAGAATATCGCTGTTGACGGCGGATACACCTGCATGTAATCCAATAAAAAGTTTCATTATACATTACATAAGCCCTCTCCAAAACGGAGAGGGCTTTATCGTATTTTTCAGGTGTGATTCACCATAATAATCCGCCGTTTTAATTTGAGATTACAGCAGTCCATCAGTCAAATTCAGACCCGTCGATTTCCTTTAGATCGACTCCTGCGGTTTCTTTAACCCTGAGTGAAAGAATGAAGAAATCCGCAAGAAGTCCTGGTACGGTGAGGCACAGGGAAATAATGCCGATTGCCTGCTCACTGAAAAGCTGCATAAAGAGAAATGATACGCCGAAGGAAAATCCGATTCCAAGACCGAGGGGAAGATATATTGCGGAAAGCATGGACGAACGGAGTTCTGTGGGCGTAGATTCGCCTGCCATAAGCGAAATGGTGTCAATATTGGCCCAGAATGTGCCCACGCTGCCGCCGCAGAGGAAACCAACAAGCTGCGGAGGAAGTCCCTTTTCCGCGCCCAGCCAGAAACCGAGGAAGAGAACAACAGCCGAAGCGGACATTGCAATAGCCGAGAATCTTCTGCCCTTCTTGTCGGAAATAAACCCGGGTATAAGCTGGCTGAGAGCACAACCAATAGGATAGAAGAAAAGAGCAGTTGTGATTTCATTCATAAGGATGCTCTCACTTGCCGTTTCCATATCGGAAAAAAGCCCTTGAGCCATCGCGTTTTTCACAAAGCCGAATGTCATTATAGACTGATAATCAAGAGTAAAAATGAATCCCGTTTCGCAGAATATTAGAGCGAGGAAGAGCCACTTTGTCTGCTTATGTCTGAAGCCGAATTTCAGAGCATTGATAATTCCTCCGCCGCTTGAATTGGCTTTTTCTGTCTCGGATATTCCCTTTAGTTCGTTTATTCTGGCGATATTGAATGCATCTGTTTCCTTAGCAAGAAAGATGGCCGCTATACTGACAGCCATTCCCAGAAGAGCGGGAACAAGAAATACATTTCTCCACTCGGAGGTGCTGTGCATCATTGTCTTTCTCAGAAGCGGAATAAGTGTAACGCCGAGCATTGCCACACATTTTATTGAGGAATAAATCTTCGCCCTGTGTTTGTCGGGAGCGGATTCCATTATGTAAACGACCTGCATGTCATG
>JAEELT010000109.1 GCA_016282855.1 Clostridiaceae bacterium
CAATTACGGGATATACGGCAAAAATTCAGACTTTTCCGTATAATTAGTATGAGGGGCAAGGCCGGATTCGGGCATTGACTCTTGGTTTTTCAGTGAATTGAGACCCCGATGCGTATATTCTCGTGCAATCTCGTGTATTCAGGTGTGTAAAAAGGTCTCAGTTTTCCGGCAGTGTTAAAGTACCGCTTTCCCAATGTTTTCAAGGGTTTTCAGGTGTATTTAGACATAAAAAATCGGCTCCCAAACGGGAGCCGAAATTGCTGTGATTTTATCTCTTTGAGAAAATTTTTCGATTTTCAGCCCTTATATATCAAGGCCTCGCGGGATTTGGTCCCTATTTGATAGCGAATTGAGACCCGTAAAATTGGGCTCAAAAAATCTTTTTTGAGAAAATCCGGGGTCTCAATTTGAGAACTGGGGTTGCTTATATATCAAGGAATTTCGCCGATATTGAGACCCGGACAGGCAAAAAGCTGATGCGTATTGCCTTCTTTTTTGGGTCTCTGTACCCAAGGCTTATTTGAGTTGATAACTTAAAACCAAAAAAACAACTAAGTTTTTTCTGCTGAGAAACTGGGGTGGGAATTAACCGGAATTAAGCTGATCCGCAGTTTTTTACAAATTGTAAACAACTGACATCCCCATCTTTTCAATCAGGTCGCCGAGGGATTTGTCATACTGCGCTTTGGAGATAGCGTTTCGCTCCAGGAATAAATCCAGCGTGCGCTTCTGCCGGAGAAACAAATCAAGTTTCTTCTCTTCGGGGGTTAATGAGGAATAGTCTTTATCCATAGCCTTTATTTGCTTTAGGTACCTATTGTTTAAAGATTTATTTCAGAATCATTTATTAGAGATAGCGCCCAATTTGTTACAGTTTCACTTTTAGAAAACACAAACTCTTGACCCCTACCAGCACTCTGAAAATATTCATCTCTGCAGGCATTTGGGTGATATGATAGTTTGATTCTTCCTTCTTTAACTCCTTTGGGGAGTTTATTGTAGTCCCAGCGCGATCTGCTCAAGCCTTCCTTGGTCAACTTCAGTTTCTCATTATATTTGAAAGTACCAAACCCCGGGATTACTTTATCATTAATTATTATCTCTTTTTTTGCTACATAAAGCGAATTGTTGGCGGCATAAACTCTCAGGCTGAACATATCTTATATCATCGTCTGATAAATAAGCTCCGTCGGTTAAGAAGAATCTGTATACCGCACCTTTTTCTTTTAATTCCTGCAACCGGTCTTTCAATATGTCAAGTCTCATTTCAAGCTGACGCTCCAGCGGAGGATAGCTGTAATCTTCGTGATCAATATCCAACATTGAAAAATAACCCATAATTCATTTCTCCTCAAATAGTTTCTTTACTTTTTCAAGCAATTCTACGGGCGATGTAAAATCTCTGTTTTCGCTCAGAAGATGCCACACATTATCGCCTTTTTCATTGTCGCCGTAAATCAGCGGCGATATTTCTTTATATATGCGGTCAGATTCATTGAGCTCTCCGTCATAAGTTTCAATGCGGTAAAGGGCGGATATCATATTATCTCCACTGAGATGCATCCACATATCCGTATGCTTGACTGCGCCCGTGCGGTAACGGCCCTTGTCATCTCTGTAAAGTGCCAGCAGGCTGCAGCAATCCCAATCGGGGCCCGCGTAAAGAATCAGCGCATTGACGGGCGGCGCAAACGGGCGGCAGTCGATCCTGACAATATCGCCGGCCCTGAACGGAGTGGCAATATTCAGATCTGTGCAAGCGGAGGAGTATTTATGCTTCGGCAGGCGGGAATAAGGGCCTTCGTCTCTGTATTCCCTGCAGGCGGCAAACCAGCAGATACCGATGCCGTAAATAAAATAGTAAATATATGTGTTTATATATTTGCCGTTTTCATCCGGAGCCCATTTTTTTATAACAAACCAGGTACAGTTGTCGGATTCGTACTCTTCGTATTTATATTTCCAATCAATGTATCCGATAACTATGTTATAATCCGCGCAGAGCTGATTGCTGAATCCGCTGTATTTGACCTCTTTTATATCCTCGTCATACCACGGGTCGTCAACGGTGAAAAGCTCACCGGGAGAGCAGGCGAGATTATCAATCGCCGCCTTGAAATCACGGGCATATTCCGCGATTTTTTCTTCGCCGTATTCATCCGCCAATAAACACAGCAGATCATACTTTTCATTTATTGTGATTTCCGGGGAGCCGATAATAACATCGGCAAACTCCAAACGGCTTAGTCCACTCTCCGGAAGGCAGAGGAATTCCCGCATCTGCCGTGAGGGAACGGTTTTATTTATTATCGTTTCAAATTCTTTTTTATTCATAAATCAATCCCACAAATCATCAAAATTATCTCTCATCCAGTCAAGGACTTCGTTTTTGATTTCGTCATAATCATCGGGGCGTTCAAATTCTTCGACATCGAGTTTTCTGACAAGGTCGGCTATGCGTCTGAGTTCTTTTTCCCAGTTTTCGACGCTGCCGTAGCTCTCGGGGTAACCGTGGAGATCATCGGCAAAACAATCAAGGCCGTCGGAAAAGAGTTTTTTGAGATAAAAACTGAAATCCCAAATATCACAATCTGCAAAACCGCGCACGATTCTCTGCTTTGCGTATTTGAGATTGTCAAAAAAAGACACAATATTCTTTGATAAACGCCCGAAGCCGTCTTTGTTGGAAAACACATTCAGCTTATTCATAATGAGCACCTCCGTTTTTATCGGTTTGTTAATTGTAATTTGCTTTTTTCATATTCATCAAACAGTGCAAGGAATTCGTCGAATGTAATCGCTTCGGCATCCTGCTCTGCGGCATCTACGCCGGTTTTTGTATGGGGATTCAAGGAAATGTTTTTGTGCGTGCTGTTCATCATTGCGAAATACGGTCTGTGCAGAATTTTGTAACCCGAGTGGTGAAGCAACTCGAGAAATTCGCTGTTCTCGTTTTCATCAATAGCCTCAACCACATAGCTTTTATCATAATCCTTGGGTAGAAGAGGCAGTATTCTTAAGCCGGTCTTTTCCGAAATAAATCTGCATTCATCTTCATCCGCTATCCCGTAATGCAATTTCAGCTCGCACTGCATCATTTTATCGTTTTCTTTTAATGCGGATAAATAGAGCGGATTAAACGCTATGGTCTTATTATCGGAATGACATATATAATCAATAGCTTTTTCGGCTTCCAAGGTTTCCTTTCCAAAAAGCACGGTATCATTTTCTATCTGCCGTATCATCGCGGAAACTGAGCAGTCTTCGGAAAACAGTTTTACTGTTTCGCCGCTTTCGTCCGGGAACACTTTAACAATATCAAAACGCCTTCTTGAGAAGGGCATGCCGCTTGTAATGCGTCTGTAATAAACAAAGCCGTCAAGTCCCTCGAGCCAAACCTCGGTGTATCCGCCTCCGTTGACGGCTTCATCAACCGCTTCGTCAAATGCTGCTATGGTCTCCTCAACCTTCTGCATAGCAGCCGAGTCAAGCCAAAGCTTTTTGCCGGAACAGTCCGTTCTCTCAATATATTTCGAATCTTTTACATATTGATATAATTTGATTCCCCGTTGATGAATACAACAACAAAAAGTGTATTTATCTCCTAATTTCATCAAATTGTAAATTTGATCTATATCTTCAATATACCTTTTCCCGTCTTCGATATATTCGTTTTTGTTTTTCAGGTAGTTTCTCATATCGGCTCCTTTAATCTCTGCAATAATACTGCAACCTGTGTTGATCCTCTTTTTCGATTTCTCCGGCATATTCCCATTCGGCTTCGGTTGTTTCCTCAATAACATTGCAAGCGTGAAGCCCCTTGGTTTTCATATATTCCTCAAATGTTTCTGCGCCGTGAAAGTCAAATCCTGCTTTATCTGCGGAAACATCCCACATGGTAATACCGCTGTCTGTCCATAAACAGAGTTCGATTACATTGCCGTCATTGAGTGTGCAATTCATGACTGAAAGGATGAGTGTGCCGTCTTTGTCTCTGAAGGGTTCATCTTTAATCTGTGTGCCGGTAATGTTAGCAAAAAGCTTATCAAATATACCGTTTACCCTGATTGTTTCTCTCATAATCTCTCCTCCTTACAGCTTCATAATAGCACAGACTATGGGACAATTTTGCCCCATAGTCTGAATGCGCTTGATTTTAAACTTAAATTTGTATTATTCTTTCATATTATTCATTTTCATCATTGGCGTGCATCTGCTGTTTCTCTTTCCACTCTTCCGGTGTAATAAGAACCCTCCTCGGGCTATATCCTTCCTGAGGGCCTACAATTCCGTTTTCCTCAAGCTGATCCATAATCCTGCAGGCCCTTGCATACCCGAGCATGAGCTTCTTCTGAATTAATGTGGTCGATGCCATGTCGGCCTGTATTACGCATTCAACTGCCTGATTAAACAGCGGGTCATGCGCCACATCATCATTATCTGATTTATTATTGCGCCGCGCAGCAGCCGCTTCAGCCCTGATATTGATTTCACGCATTATTTCATCGCTGTAATTTGACTCGGACGGAGATTTGATTCTCTCAACAATACTGTCTACTTCGTCGCCGTCTATGTAACATCCCTTAACTCTCATCGGGCAGTACGAGCCGACAGGGGCAAAAAGCATATCACCGTTTATGTAAAGCTTTTCGGCACCCTCACGGTCAATAATGACTTTTGAAGTCATTGGATGATCAACCCAAAGCGCAATTCTTGAAGGTATGTTTGCTTTAATAAGAGGAGTGATGACATCATCACGCGGACACTGAGTGGCTATTACAAGATGAATACCTGCGGCTCTTGCCATCTGGGCGAGTTTACAGATTGATTTCTCTGTCTCTTCGGGATTATAAAACATCAAGTCTTCGAATACATCTATGAATATTACGATTCTGTGCAACTTCGTAATGTCATCCCTGCTGTCGCACAGCTTATTGAATCCGTCTATGTTAAGCACTCCATGCTTTGCAAACATACTGTATCTCTTTTCCATTTCGCTTACTGCCCAATCAAGAGCGCCGATAGCTTTATTGGTACTGAAAATAACAGGAATTTCAAGGTGATTGATACTCCTATAAACTGAAAATTCAACCATTTTCGGGTCAAGCAATACGAGCTTTACTTCATCGGGAGTCGCATTGTGAAGCAGGGAAATAATCATCGGATGAAGGCATGTGGATATGCTGCCGGCACATCCGCCGATAATCAAATGGGGCATCTTTGCAAGGTCTGCAATAACGGGCTTGCCTTCCTCATCCCTGCCGAGAGCGAGGCTCAGTTTACTCTTTGCGCTCGCTTTCTTGAATTCATCTGTTTCAAAAATCTCACGAAGCGAAACAACGGAATCATTTTGATTTTTCATGTAATTTCCTCCTTACAATTGTATTCTAACAAAAACTATGGGGCATTTTTGCAACATAGTCCGAATGCGGTTATTCGTCAAGATAACATTTATAATGCTCGCTGTAATCATATCTGATTATCGGATCTTTCTGAATATTGAAAGCCTCCATTATTTCGGGAACATACTTTTCGCTGATTTTAGGATTCATATAGATGACCGGTCGGTTCAGACGTATGATAACGACTCTGCCGCGCGGATAGTAATCAAACGGCTTGTTGGCGCATCCCTTCGGCCTTATATATTCCCATATTTTCTGATGGTTATAAGATGTGCCTGATTTTGAAACCGCGTCGCGGTATTTATTCTCATCATAGGGAAAAGCATACAGTTTATCATCAATAAACCAGAATACTCCGTTATGCTGATTTCTGTCTTTATTATCCTGCTGATGAATATAAACTCTTTTCTCAAGCTTTTGCATTTCATCAATATTAAAAGCCGTTCCTCTGCTTTGCCCGTCCCAAATCATAAATGCCTCATCGGCATCTTTTGCCATTTCAATATCTTTCAGCTGATAATACTCATATCCCTGCTCACCGTGAGACGGCACATTAACTACAGGCCAGTCGCCCATATTGTTTCTCGCATTCCCGTCGGTGGCATAAACTGTCACATTTTTATATCCTTTGAGAAAAAGATGCGCCTGAACAAGCTTATCAACTCCCGGACAGTCACCGATAAGAATCCTGACATTGTCACCTGCATAGCCGTCAATCTTTCTTATTGCGTTTTTATCAAGGAAATCAATGCTCTTTGAGCCGCCGATAAATACCGACCGAAGCGGTTCTCTCGGAATCAGCGCCCGGTTTTTATAAAACTTTTCCCAAAGGAAAAATTCTGTTCCCTCGTCATCGTATGAAGATTTGACAATGCTGAATTTTATATCGGCAACGCTCAGCTTTTCCTTAGCATATGGGAAATTATGAATTTCGTCTGCCGTTATTTCAGTAATTTTATCTGAAGCTTTTATAAGATTCCATTCTGCCCGGTCGGAATTGGGCGGAAGTTGATTAAAGCAATAATCATAATCAAATACCGTAACGGGATTCTTTTCGGAAATATGTTTAATAATCGCCGAAAACACCTTGGCTCTCATAGGCCCGTTTCTTTTGACAAAGGCAAAAAGCTCGTCAACATCATATATAAAAATACGGCCGTTACCGACATTATTAAGGTCAGCGAACATTTTATCGGCAAAATCATCCGGATCAGGGTCGTTGATATAAATCGGAAGTGAAGAAATAATATAACTCGCGTATTTGCGAATTTCTTCAAGTCTGTCGGTGCTTACGGTATCAAACATCAACGATGAAAGTTTGTCAGCAATATCACAGGGTTTCATTAAAAAGTCTGTTGTACAGATATATACATTTTCTCCGGGATGATTCAGAATATATTGTAGCATAAGGTAATTTTTACCCGCAACAAGCTCTGCTTTTATTGTAAAAAGCTCACCTGGCTCGGAGGCGAAGATGCTCTCCGCCTCCTTGGGAAATACGGGAATACTAATCTGCTCAAGTATTTCAGCAGTCGGCTTCTTTTTGTCTTCGCCGATGAATTTACCTATAGGGTGAAAGAATTCGGTTTCGCCGTCAGTCGGGACGGTGCCTGTCAGTTTTGAAAAATCCATATTATCCTCTTTTCTCAGCTAAAAACCAATAGCGTTTCTTTTAATTTCTTTAGCCGTGCACATTATGGGCATATCAAAATCCTCGGGGATAAGTGTTGAGACTTGCTCCCTGGTAATCAGCTTTTTGCCTGAATTCACAAGGCGCGTTGCCTGTTTCATCCTTGCCTTCTCCATAAGATTTCTCACAAATCTGCCGTTGCCGAAATCGGGCTGAAGCGAAGCCGCCTCAAAAATGGGAATCATCTTTTCTTTTACACCGGGAGCAAATACCGTCTTATTCTTTTCGGACATCAGCTCGGCTATCTCAAAAAGCTCTTCGGCGGAATAATCCTCAAACGGAACATGAAACGCAATCCTTGAGCGCAGGCCCGGATTTTTACCCAGAAACTCTTCCATCTTGTCGGAATATCCGGCAAAAATGACAATGGTATCATTCCTGTTATTTTCCATTTCCTGCACTATGGTATTTATGGCCTCGTCGCCGTAAGATCCGCCACGGTCATCAACAAGGGAATATGCTTCATCAATAAATAGCACTCCGCCCTCGGCTTTACGGAATTTCTCCTTTACGATGTTTGCGGTCCAGCCGACAAACATCCCGACAAGGTCCGCTCTGCCTACCTCAACGAATGTTCCCTTTGACAGAATATTATTGTCTCTCATAATTTTCGCGAATAGGCGTGCAACGGTAGTTTTTGCAGTGCCGGGCGAGCCGGTGAAAACCATATGCATTGTGGGGCTTGAGCCCGTAAAACTGCAGTCCGCATAAAGCTTCTGAGCCTTGAAATAATCTATTGCTTCGTTTATAACCTCTTTGGCCCCGGCAAGGCCAATCATTGACATCAGTTCTTTATACGCATCTCCGCGCTCTTTCTTTTCTTCCGCCTTCTCAACTTTGACGGCATGCTTTTCATAGTATTTGCTGTAAGCGGGGAAACTTTTGTCTATAACGGATTTTTTGTACCAGTTATTATAAACGGCGTTGAGCTCATCGATATAATATGTTTTGTCCTTCTCAATATCCTTATAGAGGGCTTTATTAGCGCGAACCCTATCTTTCTTTGCGAGAAATGACAGATACTTTCTTGATTTCTCAGAATTAATATAGTCTTCTCTGATTTCCACAAAGGTTTCGCTGGGCATACATGCTCGCATTTCATCTGCAGATGCGTGATTGTTATCGGGCAAAAGAAAAATACAAAGAGTATTTCTCAGATACTTTTTACTGACTTTACAAAGAGCAGAAAGCACCTCCCGGACGGAAGACCGCTTTTCCTCATCGCCGGATATTGTATCTTTGATATTAAAAACCACTGTGCCCCCGGCACTGACTTTGAAAATTATTTCGGCTTCGGCAGATATAGCCTTTATATTAAAATGATGACAATCTTTTATGTGAATCATAGTGTATCTTGCCTGTGAAATGCGGCCGTTTTCCTTAAGCTCAAAGAGCAGCTTTTCAAGCAGGGTTTCCCTGCTTTCCGGGGAGTTGCCGCCGATTATATAATGCACCGGGTTATACTCAATCTTGGGCCTTCCGGATTGGCGTATTCTTTGTTTCTCATCATCCAACTCAAGAGAAAAATATTCTCCTTTGGGTTTTTCAATGAATTGTTCATCAAAAGAGAGTTCGCGATTCCAATTATAGAGGTTGTAAATACCGAGCTTCTCTCTAATTTCGCTGCCGCAAATACTGCAAAATCTGTCGGCGCATCTGGTCATTTTATCAAAATTCTCTCCCGTTATTTCCTCTGCCTTGGTTTCATCTGATATACCGGAAGGAAGAAATGAGTTTATATCCTCAATGTACCCGTCAATCTCACCATCATTAACGGCAGCGGCAATACGAATACTTTTACTTGAATATCCTGACAGAAAAGCAACAACATTTCCGTTTGTCAATTCGGATATTTCATCCGGTATATCCTTAAATAAATCTTCAAAGCATTCTTTGCCGTTATTTGTTCTTTTTTCAATCCTGGTTATTGCGTTGTAAGTCAGCTTATAAAATCTCATCACTCTTCCTCCTTGTAATCAATCTCAGCTTGTTTTTTCAGTTACATGTTACTTCACGCCATGGTCGTTTTTTACCCCATCTCCTTCTGCAAAAAACACAGCACGCGTCTCGCCGTACCAATATCTGCCGTTCTCACAATAAAATGTTTCTTTAATCGCAGTTCGTATAAGATTAATCTCAAAAGAATTATAATCCTTGTTCTCTGCCGGCTTTAGAATTCTGAATCTGAAAATGGATCTATGAATATCATCTATTTCGCCGGTGTAGTATTCATTTGAATAAAAAACAGATACTCTGTCTGCGTACATAGGAACCTGCATTTCAAAGAATCTGAAGTCCTCTATTGTGGGACAATGATCTTCCCTCACTTCAACAATGGGATTTATCTGAGAAAACACAGTAACAGCATGATTCTCTGCAAGATAACTAAGTTCACCAATTGTATATTCACTTTCCAATTCGTTGGGGTAGGTTTTACCCTCCGGCCTCAGCATCTAAAGGTAATCAATATAGATATCTCCTTTAACCGATTTCAGCTCATCGCAAAGTTCATCAATGCCGATATTGCATTCGCAGATATATATTTCAAGACCGGCAAGATACCCCATCGGGTTGCAGTTAAACTGCTTGTATTCTTCTTTGGATAAAGCCGTGTACAGAATATTTGTCATTCTATCAATCAGTTTTTTTGCGTGGATTTCAGGGCTGTATATATATGCCCTTCTTTCGGGCTCATTCAGAATCTTCTGAAGCATCAGCGTAGTTTTGCCCATACCCGGTCTCGCTCCGATGCAGTTAAGCCCTGTTTCATCGCCGTTAAAAAATAGTTCCTCAGCTGCCTTCGGCAGGATGGGTGAAGTGATCTCAACATTTTCAATGGGTTTCGATTCCCACCCGTAGAATTTGCTTATGTGGTGAAATACGGCAGTTTCACCCTGAAATAATGTGTTGCACATAATGTTTCCTCCTTGTTTTCTGAGTTTTTTCTTCTGTGCTCACAGTCTATCATGCTTAATGGCCGTTTTTTGTCCCATATCCTCAACCAATCTTACCAGCATAAATCATTGAATATATATGTCAGATCCTTAAATGCTTTCGCAGTAAGCTCTTCTATTTCTTTATCTGCATCCGGATTATTATGGGAATAGTTTTCAATCAGACAGCTGAGCTTATCAAACTCATCGGCAACACTGTTCACAAGATCCTGCCAGCGAGCGGCAAATATTTTTTCTTTTTCATCAGATTGGACAGCTTCTATATAGCTTAATCCTTCCGGGTTATCCGATATCACACAGTTGCCTATAGCAGGTGATTCTTTTATATACTGTCTGAGATAATCACGGATTATTATTGCAAGCACTCTGTCAGTCTGCCAGCATATATCCCACGATATGTTTTTGATACTGAACAAACCATCTTTCCGCCTGACGAGTTTACCGAGATTCATATGATTCAGTCGGATATCCCGAATCTTATCATTTATATTTGACGGAAGCACCGCAATGTAATCTATGAAGTCTTTAATCTTTTTCTTCATACCAATACCTTTCTGAACGCTCATAATCGCTTATCCCTTTCCGTTATTCAGTAATTTATCATCTTGATTCGCTGTTATTATGACAAAGGTTATGTCCCGATTTCGTACCATCAGCTTTTGTATAATTCAGACAGGCCGTGAGGCAAATATTCTTAAAGGAGTGATTGATATGAAAGGAGCTTATGTTCCCTCTCAAAGAGAAATTCTGTATGACAAGTGGGAAAGCATTGCAGAGAACCTTTACTATGAAAAAACAGATATTGAAGAATTCAAAACTCTGGTGTATGATACATTTGAGTATTTCAGGCAGAGCAGGGATTACAACTCTGTTTTGCGTGAGGATCTCCCCATTTTCCGCTTTATTTGCAAATATCAGTTCTGCACAGATGTGCCCAATGGTAACACAGAGGCAGAGTTCACGGTCTGTCAGTCCTTTGCAGAGAGTCTATGCTGGGTTATAGAGAATCAGTTCAGCAGGGGATATTACAAGATCTCAATGCCGCTTGAGCTCTCCGTTCACGGCAGCCGCAATGAGGCAGATATGAGTTCATTTGAGTCATACAGCAAAGCGTTTGATAATCTTATGCAGATGTATAAAGAAGAATATGAAGAAATATAAGAAGAAACAGAAGACTGAAGGAGGAAAAGAATATGACAGTTATCAATGATTTCAGAGGAGAATACGGTTTCCTTTCAAATTTCTATTCAAGCCCGTTTGAGTATAAGGGGCTGGTTTACCCCAACTCCGAGGCGGCCTTCCAGGCACAGAAGTGCGCCACAGAAGAGGCAAAAATCAAATACACAGAAACAAAGAATCCTGTTGTAATCAAAAGCATGGGCAAGAAGGAGCCCGGCCTGCCCGCAAACTGGGATGAGATTGCCTATGATATAATGCTTGATATTCTCAGGGCAAAATTCGCAGATCCCGCGCTCAGGGAAAAGCTCCTCGCCACAGGCGACGCCTACCTTGAAGAGGGCAACCACTGGCATGACAACCGCTGGGGCAACTGCACCTGCGAGAGGTGCAAAAACAAAGAAGCCAAAAACTGGCTCGGCAAAATCCTGATGACGATCAGGGATGAGATAAAGGAGGAAGAAAAGTAATGCCGTCAAAAGGTGCTGCAATGAGATTTTTGATACAAGGATCAATCGTTGAACTTTTTAAAAAAGGATACTTGGAAAGCAATCTTGACTGGGATGTGAAAGGCAAGAAATTCACAATAAGGGTCAGAAATAACAAGGGCGAAACGTCAGTCGGATTGATTACATATTGCGAAATACCGGAAACAATAGTGCTGACAGACAACCTGACCGGTCAGAAAACATCATACAAAATAGATTTTGACAGATTATTTGATAGAATACACGAACACGAAACGGAAATAATAGATGGTTTTATAAATGCAGTCTGCGATTTTGCTCAGCAACTAAGAGAAGAATCGGAAAGCAAAAAAACGCAGAAAACAAAAAGCAAGTTACAATAACCCAGAAACATATAAACTGGACAATCATCCCGATGCCGTGCAGGCACCGGGATTTTACTTTTGCTCAGAGAAATCCGTTGGGCGTTTTAAGCCCATACCTCTGATTATAATTCGATTGAAAAGATAAAGGAGGTGTATAGCTTTGAAGGATATAATCGTATCTAAATACCATAAACAACAAGCCCTTGAGCACCGAAAGGTCTCAAGGGCGATTTTTTATTTTTATCCCTGAAGGCAAAATCCTTATATTACAATATATTTAAGCCTTTTGAAATTGAGAACTGGGGTAAAAAGAAATGGGGTTAAAATAACTGGGGTAAAAAGAAAATGGGGTGAAATCGGCCTTGAAATTGAGACCCCGAAGCGTGTATTCTCGTGTAATCTCGTGTATTCAGGTGTGTAAAAAGGTCTCAATTTCAAGGCAGTGTTAAAGCGCCGCTTTCCCAATGTTTTCAAGGGTTTTCATATGCTTTCAGGCATAAAAAACCGGCTCCCAAACGGGAGCCGGAATTGCTGCGATTTTATCTCTTTGAGAACTGAGGTGCACGGCGGGCGCCTTTGAGACCGTATTTCTTTCTTTCCTTCATTCTGGGGTCTCTGGTAAGGAAGCCTGCTTTTTTGAGAGCGGGGCGGAGCTCCTCATCATACTGGAGGAGAGATCTGGAGATGCCGTGGCGGATTGCGCCTGCCTGGCCGGTAACACCGCCGCCTGCAACTCTGCAGATGATGTCAAACTTCTCGCCTGTTTCGGTGAGCTCAAGAGGCTGACGCACGATGAGCTTAAGGGTGTCAAGGCCGAAATAATCATCTATCTCTCTGTCGTTGATTGTGATTTTGCCTGTGCCGGGGTAAACACGGACTCTGGCCACGGAGCTTTTTCTGCGGCCTGTGCCGTAGTAATAGGATTCGTTATTATACATTGTCTATGGCCTCCTTCTTAAAATTCCCAGGTTTCGGGCTTCTGAGCGGCGTGGGGATGCTCAGGGCCTGCCACGCAGCGAAGACGGGTGAGAGCCTGACGGCCGATAACGGTGTCGGGAATCATACCCTTGACTGCTTTGGTCATTGCGAACTGGGGCTTGGTCTTCATAAGAGTTTCATACTTGACCTCTTTAAGATGGCCGATATAGCCGGTGTGATGGTAATACTTCTTCTGCTGAAGCTTCTTGCCGGTGAGAACGGCTTTTTCGCAGTTGATGATGATAACGTGATTGCCGCAGTCTGCGTGAGGGGTGAATGTAGGCTCATTCTTGCCTCTGAGAAGGTTGGCTGCTTCAACGGCAACTTTGCCCATGGGCTTGCCTGCTGCATCAATCACATACCACTTACGGGTGATGTCGCCCGCTTTAGGCATATAAGTAGACATATCTTTTCCTCCGGATTTTATTTTGGCGGACCGTTTCGATTGTGCACGCGGCCCATCCCTTTAATTGCCTGCATATATTATCACAGGGTTCAGCCGTTGTCAACTTATTTTTTCATAAATTTTAATTTATATTTCGCAATCTCCGTTTTTCTCCGTCTTTCTCGGTTTTTCATATAGTTTTCTCGCTTTCGATTTTTACAAAAAAATGTTCTTTTTTAGTGCGTTTTGCCTATCTGAGCGTCACCGCGCGCCGCAAAGTCAGGCACGGGCAATAAAGATTATTGAATTATTTACGCGTGCGGAGTATAATTATTTTATAAAGATTTGTCAGCCGGAAAGGGGGATGTTTATGAGCAGAATCATTGTTGCCGGCGCCGGTCACGGCGGCATAACGGCAGCTCTTTACCTGAGCATGGAGGGTCATGATGTGACCGTGTATGAGAAGCAGGAAAAAGACTCCGTTGGGCTTGATCAGCGGGATTTTCTGGACGCTTCCGCCCTGGACTTCGCGGGCATAAAGATTCCGGAGGAGTTCCGCGCGCCCGGCAATTCAATCACATTTGTGCCTCTGGAGGATGATGTGGCCCCCGTCACTCTCCCGTCCGCCGGCAGCTATGAGAATCTGAGCGTAAATCGCAGGGAGTTTCTTGCTTATCTCATCGGCCTTGCCGAGCAGGAGGGCGTAAATTTTGTTTACGGCGCGCCTGTCAGCGGCCCGCTTATGCTCGGCAGCAGAGTGGCAGGCATAGAGGCAGGCGGCGAAAAAATCTACGCCGATCTGGTGATAGACGCGGCGGGCGTTCATTCACCCCTGAGAAAAAATCTGCCCGAATTTCTCGGCATAGAGAAGGAGCCGGCATATTACGATATACTGCACACATACAGGGCGTATTTTGACCGCCTGCCGGATGTGCAGACCCCCGACACGCCTTACAATATCTATGTCAAGGAGGACGGCACTCAGGGCTTCCGCTGGGCAATAACCGAAAAAGACAAGGTGGATGTGCTGCTCGCGAGATTTCCGGCGATGGATTACTCCGATGTGGCTCAGGGGCTTTTCGCGGTGAGCGAATTCAACCCTCAGATGGATAAGAATCTCTCTCACGGCGGTCATTTTGCAGATATACCGGTGCGCCAGCCGGGCGCAATCCTCATAGCGGACGGCTATGCCGCGGTCGGCGACAGCGCGTTTATGACCTACCCGCTCAAGGGCTCGGGAATGGCTTACGCGATTAAGGCGGGCAAAATCCTCGCGGACGCTGCGGCCGATGATATTGACGGGCTCTTCAACGCCGAAACGCTCTGGAAATATCAGCACGATTTCTTTAAGGAGGTGGGCTTTGCCGCCTGCCGCCTTGCGATAATCAAATCAATTCTGCCCTATATGACGGCAGGTGAGATAAACGAGATATTCAAGCGCGGCCTTGTTTCGAGCGAAGAGCTCAGCATGCTTGCCGGCGGCACAATGCCCAAGAGCAGGATTCTCACGGCAGTGCGCGAAAAGCTGAAAATCATGGGCGACATACCCGAGTTCAGGGACCATATGACGGATATACTCGGCTGGATGGGCAGGTTTGCTTCTGTTGAGGCCACTTTCCCGTCAAAGTATTCGGCGGAATCCCTGCACAAATGGGCGCTCAGGTACAACAGATTTTTTGACTCAATCAGAAAGCCGCCCGAAGATTAAGGAAACTGCCTCACAGGGCAGACGGAGCCGCAATCCCTGCGCAGTAAGGGTTGCGGCTATTTTATTGCCGCGGGAATGCGCCGCCCCGCGCTCTTCAAAAAAAATGTTGACAAACAGTTGAGTTTATTATATAATACACAAGCGCTTTAAGTTTCAGCGGCATGGCGGCATAGCTCAGTGGCTAGAGCAACCGGTTCATACCCGGTAGGTCGTGGGTTCAAATCCAACTGCCGCCACCAGAATACGGCCCGGTGGTCAAGCGGCTAAGACACCGCCCTTTCACGGCGGTAACACGAGTTCGATTCTCGTCCGGGTCACCACCGAAATGACTCACCCTGTGGGGTGGGTCATTTTTTTGCTGAAAGCAAAGACGGGAATCGAACAGGGCGCGAGCGAAGCGAGAGAAACAATCCGGTGAATTGTTTCGGCGCCCGCGTCTTAAAAAGAAAAAGGACAGGCAGCAGCCTGTCCTTTTTTGCCGTTATGGCTGTATTAATTGAGTGCATTTTTGACCGGAGATAATTGCGATGAGCCAAGTAATTAATTTGGGCGCGCCGTCGCTTTTTCCTCCGCCGAGGAAATTGCCGATTTTTTCAAGGATGTTGATGAGGAACTTCTGAACCGCGTTAAGCTCCGGTTCATCTTCGGATGTGTCGGCGAGAGTTACGGGAGCGTCGGGGTCGTCATCCGCGAAAGCGGTAACCGCGGGCATTGCCGAAGCGAAAACGAATACGAGCGCGAGAAGAACTGCGATGAATTTGCCTGTTTTTTTCATAATATTCTCCTGAAATTTTATTCAATTAAAATTGAAAAAGTGCCTTTGACAGTCTGCCTGTCTGTTAAAATATACCATAACGCGTGCGCAAATTCAACAATCGGCCCGCAAATATAATAAAATATTAACATTTTTGTTGAAAAAAGGCGGTCGGGATTATTAAATTACAGAATCATAATTAACCGTTTGCTGCGGAATACAAAAGCGGAGGGAATGTAATGAGAATAGCCGTTTGCGACGACGAGAAGGCCTGCATTGATTCGGTTGTTACCGTGCCGGAGGACTATGCGATTGAGCGCAGAACAGATATCGACTACGAAGCCTTTGAAAGATATACCGATCTTGAGGAGCGCATAGGAGAGTTCGATGTTTTCGTTATGGATTACCAGACGCCCGAAATAGACGGGCTTTCCTTCGCGCACATAATCCGCGAACAGTTCGGTGAGAATACACTTGTAAGAGTAAAAAGCGTGATAAAGGCGAGGATAAATGCAAAAAAGATAGAGCCGATAAAAATAAAATTGAATTTGTTGTTATGGATTTGATTTCATCTTGGGTTTGGAGAGAAGAGGCAATCATTTTAATTATCCCGCCGAAGTCCCGCGCCTTGCCGCGGGATTTCCGCTTTTCATCGCCCGTCTTATTCTCTCTTGATAAACCGGGCCGTTTGTGATATATTTAACCTGGAATCGGGCAGCGCTCTGCCCCAAGGAGGTCGTATTATGAAA
>JAEELT010000110.1 GCA_016282855.1 Clostridiaceae bacterium
GAAGAAGGTGAGAAGCAGGGTCCTGATATGAGCGCCGTCAACATCGGCATCCGACATAATAACTATTTTATGATAGCGGAGCTTTTCAATGTTGAAATCGTCGCCTATGCCGCAACCGAACGCAACTATGAGCGGGCTGAGCTTGTCATTGCCGTAAACCTTATCAAGGCGGGCTTTTTCAACGTTGAGCATCTTGCCCCACATCGGGAGTATCGCCTGGAATCTCGAGTCTCTGCCCTGGCTCGCGGAGCCGGCAGCCGAGTCGCCCTCAACGATGTATATTTCGCAAAGGGATGGGTCTCTCTCGTTGCAGTCGAGAAGCTTATCGGGCATCTGCCCGCTTTCAAGGCCGTTTTTGCGGCGGACGGTTTCTCTGGCTTTCCTCGCGGCCTCTCTGGCCCTGTTGGCGTTAAGTGATTTTTCGAGGATTATTCTTGCAACCTGAGGGTTATCGTCAAAATATTGTTCAAGTCCTTCGGAAACTATGGAGTTTACGAGGGTCCTTACTTCGGGGTTGCCGAGCTTTGCCTTGGTCTGACCTTCAAACTGAGCGTCCGTAAGCTTTACGGAGATAACGCAGGCAAGACCCTCCTGCACATCCTCGCCGCTGACGCCGCCTTCTTTGATAAGCTTTGTCTTTTTGCCGTATTTGTTGATGGCGTTTGTAAGCGCTCTCTTGAAGCCGTCCTCGTGCATGCCGCCCTCGGGCGTGCGCACATTGTTTGCGAAAGAAACGAGCTTTTTCTCGTATGAATCGTTATACTGGAAGGCGAGCTCAGCGAGTATATCGTCTTTTCTGCCGCTGAGATAGATTATATCCTCGTGCAGGGGAGTTTTGTATTTATTAAGAAATGTTACATATTCATTTATGCCGCCCTCGTAGCACATGGTGGCGGTGCGGCTCTTCTCGGGCTTGTCGGCGCTTTCGGAGCGGGAGTCGGTAATCGTGATGGTGAGACCCGCGTTTAGAAACGCCTCCTCGCGCATGCGCTTGAAAAGAGTGTCGTAATTGTATTCAAGAGTATCGGTGAACATATCGGGGTCGGGCTTGAATCTGACGTGAGTGCCTGTGTGGTCGGTGTCGCCTATAACGGTCATTTCCTGAGTGATTTCACCGCGTGAAAACTTCATCTGGTGGATTTTGCCGTTTCTGTGCACCTCAACCTCGAGCCACTCCGAAAGAGCGTTAACGACTGAAGCGCCGACGCCGTGAAGGCCGCCGGAGACCTTGTAGCCGCCTCCGCCGAATTTGCCGCCGGCGTGAAGCACGGTAAACACAACCTCGAGAGCGCTCTTGCCCGTCTGGTCCTGAGTGTCAACGGGGATGCCTCTGCCGTTGTCTGTAACGCTGATAATGTTGCCCTCCTGAATTTCAACGCTTATCTCGGTGCAGTAGCCGGCAAGCGCTTCGTCTATGGAGTTGTCAACTATCTCATACACAAGGTGGTGAAGGCCGCTTTCACCGGTGGAGCCGATATACATGCCGGGCCTTTTGCGCACTGCCTCAAGCCCTTCGAGCACCTGAATCTGGCTTGCGTCATAATCCTCGGTAACAACCGTGTTCATTTCGGCGCCGGCTTCAAACTCTTCGATGTCAGCCTCCGCTTTAGCTATTTCGGCAGCCTCTTCCGGATCGATTTCGGTGAGGATGCCCTCGTTTTCTTTTTCTTTCTTTATATCCTTAGCCAAGATAATAACCTCCCGGGTTTACATTCCTATTTTTGAGAATCCGCTCTTCTTTTTCTTCTTTTTGGGCTTGTAGACTGGCGGGTGCTCGAGCTTCATTCTCGCGCCCTTACCGTCTCTTGAGCCGAGATACTTGTTTACGTTTATTACCGGACCCGTGAGCTCAGGGCTCATATAATCCACACAGTTTGCAAGCATTTCCTGGTCGTTGTTCATTGAGCCGAGGATGGTGACGCAGATAAGGCTCTGTGTTTCGTTTGTGCCGTCATCGTAAATCTCATTGAAGAGCTTGAACATTCGTTTCATTGCCGTGGGATTGTTTTGCCTGATTGTATCAAGCACAGCCTTGTTGCCATGGTTAATAAAGAAATCCTCGGGCAGGAACTGACCGTATTTCTCTATGTTTGCTTTGTATTCGGCGCGCAGATCCGGGAATATGGTGGTGAATCTGCTCGCGAGCGTGTTGGGGTCATAGGACGAGGACCCGCTCTGAACCGCCGCTTTTGAAACGGGAGTTGGTATTTTGGACTTGATTGACGCTTTTTCACCTTTGATGCCGAAAGTCTCCGTCACGGTGTCGGAAAAATCATTCACCACATAGCGGACATCCTTTTCATTGGCCTCGTCGGGGTCAAAGAGCGTTTCCGTGAGTTTGGAATAATCGCTGTCGAGAATATCGCCTTCTTTGAGCGCTCCGTAAAGAGCGATTTTTTTGTTGAAGTGCTCAATACGCAGGCCTTTTCCTTTGCCGGTAAATGTGAGAAAATATCTGCCTGAATCAATGCTGAGAGGGATTTCGTCCTTACCGGCTCCGTCCGGGAGCAGGGGAGCAAACCCGCTTTTGTCGAGTGTGGGTTTCATACCCGCGTAAACGTCCGTCAATAGGGTGTAGATATCTGCCATAATTATCGTCTCCTGATGCCCCGCGCAGCACAGAAATTTGTGAGCTGAAAAAAGATTTGTGCGCCTGCGGGTTATTTCATGCTATTATAACATATATAATTTCTAATATAGTTCTATATTAGAAATATATCTATAATATTTTATTTAAATACAGTATAAAATAGTAATCGCAATAGGATATTGACAAAAACCCGATTTTGTTATAATATACACTGAAATAATTTCGGCGTGCCTGATCTGCAAAAGCGACGGATTCGGCGCCTGTGTGGGTGAAAAAATATGAAAAAGAAGGTTCTTGTTCTTTTCGGCGGTGTCTCAAGTGAGCACGATGTTTCGCTTGTTTCCGCTTCTTCCGTAATATCAAATATTCCCCGCGAAAAATATGATGTGCTCACAATGGGTATCACCAAAAGCGGCGATTTTTATCTCTACAAGGGCGATACAGGCCGTATTCCCGGCGGCGGATGGCTTGAGGATGAGTCGCTTCTTGAGAGCGCCGTAATATCACCCATGAGGTCTCACCACGGCATTATTCACCTGGGCACCGGCGAAATTGAAAGAGTGGACGCAGTGTTCCCGGTGCTTCACGGCAAAAACGGTGAGGACGGCACCATGCAGGGGCTGCTTGAATTAAGCGGTATTCCCTATGTGGGCTGCGATTATCTTTCCTCCGCGGTATGTATGGATAAAGCGGTTACCAACACGCTTGCCGATTTCAACGGTATTCCCCAGGCAAAGTGGGTTTCCTTCTCGCAGACCGGCTACAGCGCCGACCCCGAAGGCGTGCTCGGCAGGGCGGCGGATTACCTCGGCTATCCCATATTTGTCAAGCCTGCAAACGCAGGTTCCTCTGTGGGTATTTCAAAGGCGAAAAACGCGCAGGAGCTTGTTTCTGCCTGTGAAAAGGCCTTTGCCCACGACAAAAAAATCGTGCTTGAGGAATCTATCACCGGAAAAGAGCTTGAATGCGCCGTTATGGGCAACGACGACCCTCTTGCTTCCACAGTCGGCGAAATCGTGCCCTGCAACGATTTTTATGACTATGACGCCAAATATATTGACGACAATTCCGCCCTTCATATCCCCGCCCGCATATCCGGCGAGAAGATTGAGGAAATAAGAGAGCGTGCGGTTATGACATATAAGGCTCTCGGCTGCTCCGGGCTTTCAAGGGTCGATTTCTTTATGCGAGAGAGCGACGGAAAGATTCTTTTCAACGAAATAAACACAATCCCCGGTTTCACCTCAATAAGTATGTTTCCCAAGCTCTTTGACGCCGTCGGAATTCCTTACGGCGAGCTTATTGACAGACTGTTTGAGTATGCGCTTGAAAGAAAATGAGAGACGGATATATAACTGTCTATGACCGCCATTTCACGGGCGGTGATGACGAGGAAAACAACTACGGTGAGCTTAACACCTCCTGCCGCATAGGAGCGAAAAACGGCGCGGTAATAATTGAATACACGGAAATTCTCGACGGCGAAAACGACTGCAGATGCGTTATCACCGTCACGAGAGACAGGATAACGATGATAAGAAGCGGGGTTTTCCGCACAACTATTATTTTTGAAAATCAGAAAAGAAACGCCTGCGCCTATCACACCCCTTACGGTGAAATACTCATCGGAGTATATACAAACGCCGTTTTTTCGGATATGTCGGAAAACGGCGGCACGCTGAACATTGCATACACACTTGACAGCTCCGGGGATCTTCTCTCCGAAAACGAGCTGAGAATATCGGTTGAATTAAAGGAAGATTGATATGTCAGTACTTGTTAAACAGGCAATTACCCAGATAAGGAAAGCCATTATGGAGGCTGCCGGCAAAGCTGTTGCCGACGGCGAGTTTGAGCCCTGCCCCCTCAGCGATTTCATAATCGAAGTGCCCGCGAACAAAGCGAACGGCGACTATTCATCAAATGCCGCTATGGCGTGGGCGAGAGACCTTCACAAGGCTCCCGGGGCAATTGCTCAGATTCTTGCGGACCGTATGGTGTTAAGCGACACTTTTGTCAGCAGATTTGAAATTGCCGGGCCGGGCTTTATGAATTTTTATCTTGACGACAGCTTCGGTGCGTGTATTATTGAGGATATTCTCGAAAAGGGCAGCGATTACGGCAGGTCGGATTACGGCGCCGGCAAAAAAATCAACGTTGAATTTGTTTCGGCCAACCCCACCGGACCCATGCATATGGGCAACGCCAGGGGAGGAGCTCTCGGTGACTGCCTTGCCGCAGTGCTTGAGTGCGCGGGCTACGAGGTCAGCAGAGAGTTTTATGTGAACGACGCCGGCAATCAGATTGAAAAATTCGGGCTTTCTCTGGATATAAGATATCTTCAGCATTATCTCGGCGACAACGCCCCCGAGCTGCCCGAGGACAGCTACCATGGCGACGATATAATTCAGAGAGCCGAGGAGTTTGCCGAGGTTTACGGCGATAAGTATGTGAGCGCGCCCGAAGCAGAGCGCAGAAAAGCGCTCATAGATTTTGCCCTTCCGCGCAATATTGAAGCGATGAAGGTGAATATGAGCAAGTACCGTATCAATTATGATACCTGGTTCCTCGAAAGCACACTGCACAATGACGGCGAGCTTGACGAGGTTATACAGATACTCAAAGACAGAAATCTTACTTATGAGAAGGACGGAGCGCTCTGGTACAAAAACAGTGAGGTGCTCGCTCAGCGGCTGCGCAGAGAGGGCAAATCCGAGGATGATATAGAGAAGCTCGAGCTCAAGGATGAGGTGCTTATCAGGCAAAACGGCAACCCAACTTACTTTGCCGCCGACATCGCTTACCACCGCAATAAATTCGCGCGCGGCTTTTACAGAGCGATTGACTGCTGGGGCGCGGACCATCACGGCCACGTTGCCCGTATGAAAGGCGCTCTTGACGCCGTGGGCCTTGACGGTGACCGCCTCGATATTGTGCTTTTCCAGCTCGTTAATCTTAAAAAAGACGGCAAAAATGTCAAGATGAGCAAAAGGACGGGCAAGGCAATCACCCTGACCGACCTGCTTGATGAGATACCCATTGACGCCGTCAGGTTTTTCTTCAACACAAGAGAGCCCGGCTCACCCATAGATTTCGATCTTGACCTTGCCATATCGCAAAACAGCGAAAACCCCGTTTATTACTGCCAGTACGCTCACGCCAGAATCTGCTCCATACTTGCGAAGCTTGCCGAAAGCTCCGTGGAGCCGAGAAAATGCACCCTGCAGGAGCTTATGCTTCTGAAAGAGAGCGAAGAAAAGGAGCTCATACGCCATCTTGCCTCTTACACCGACGAGATAATCTCAGCGGCAAAGTATTACGACCCGGCGAAAATAACCCGTTACGCGGTTGAGCTTGCCACTCTTTTCCACAAGTTCTATAACGCTCACAGGGTTAACTGCGATGACGAGAGCCTTATGCAGGCGAGGGTCAGCCTCTGCCTTGCGGTCAGAACGGTGCTTTCAAATATACTGACTATGTTCAGCATTACCGTTCCCGAAAAAATGTGATTTACGCCGCAAGCTCGCGGCAAAAAAAGCAGCAGGTCTTTTCAGGCCTGCTGCTTTAAGTATATACGGTATTATTGATTTTCAAGAACTTCCATTACGAATTCATAAGATTTAAGGAAGCACTCTCTGCCTTTTTCAACTATGGTTGCAATGGTCCAGGCGTGCTGTGATATGATGCCGGTGCCTTCAAAAGTCTCGTACTTAAGCCCGGCGGCTTCGTACTGCTTTGCGAGGTCATACGCTTCAAACCTGAGCCAATCCTTTGACGCGCTTATAATGAACGCGGGCGGGAAGGCTTCTGTTATGTGAGGATAAGAAAGGCTGCCCTCGGGCGTCTCAAGATAGGCTGTTGCCTCATCCGGGTCCATTCCGAGGAATGAGCAGGCCATCAGCTGCATATCAAAGAATTTCGACTGGGGCTTGCTCTTATCAAGCAGATTCTTAAGGTCAAAGCAGCCGCAGTGGCTCACAAGAGCCCTGACATCGAATTCGTTCCTGTGTCTGAAATCTATGCCGAGCGTGTCAAACAGAGTTTTGTCCTTTGCGAGGGCCGCGCACTCGAGTATGTAATACCCGCCGGCACTCTCGCCCGCAAGCACGACTTTGCCTGTGTCATAATTGTATTCATCCGCTTTGTCAAACAGCAGGTCTATGGCGGCAAAAATCTCTTTTAACTGCTCCGGAAAAACCTTTTCGGGAGCGTAGGTGTATGAGATTGAAGCGGTGAAAAAGCCCTTTTCCGCCCAGTTTGCCACGTAGGTGTCGCGCATTTCGGTAATTCCCGAAATCCAGCCGCCCCCGTGAATATAGATAAACAGGGGCTTTTTAACGCTTCTGAGGTCTTTTCGCGTGCAGAGGTTAATATATTGCTTCCTGCCGCTTCCATAGCTTATTTTGGAATATTCGCACGTTTTAGGGGTGGGCCTGTGCAGGGCGACATAAGCGAGTCCCTCTGTGAAATTGTACCAACGGGTGGCGATTTTTGCGTGAGCGTAAAGCTTTTTATTCATGTTTTTCACCTTTCAACCCTGCACGTCAGGGTCATTATTCCGCTTTGCGTAATGTCAACCATTCCGTAATACCCGTCCGCGGCGCAGCCGGGGTTCATTATATAGAGCCCGTCCTCATAGCTGCTTTTCTGAAAGTGAGTATGTCCGTAGAGCACTATATCCATTTTCATATCGCGGGCTTTTGAAATGAGCATCATTTCACCGTGCTTGACGCCTTCAAGATGACCGTGAGTGCAGAGTATGCTGCGCCCTGCAGCTTTCAGTATCTCATTTTTCGGCAGGTCTGAGTAAAAATCACAGTTGCCGCAAACTGCCGTAACCGGTCTTGGACCGAGCTCGGAGCGTATCAGGTCAAGGTCTCTTTCTCCGTCGCCGAGAAACACAACACGGTCCGCCTCCGGGTGCATAAGAAGTGCCTGCCTCATATAGTACGCGGTGCCGTGAGAATCCGAAAAAACAAGTATTCTCATTGTGTCACCGCCGGCTCCGCTTCAGCCGCAGCGGCACCTCTGCTCAAAAGCAAACCGCCGAGATATGCGGCTATATCTTCGTTTTCGCCTTTCTTTATGATGAAGCGTTTGTTTGAATATTTGTCTTTTTTTGCGGTGAATTCGCCGCTCATATCAACGGTCACATTCATGGGCTTTGAGAGAGAGTAAAACTCTCCGTTTCCTTCAAAGGCATACTGCACGGCCGTGAGATCGAAACTCGGATTGAGGTAGGGAGGCTTTCCGCCGCAATGCAGACGGTAGCAGTCATAAACGGGGTTGTTTTCACATTCAGTCATGAAGCCCGTTTTAATGTCTTTGCCGATATCATAGGGTGAAAATACCATAAGATTTCTGAATTTTTCAAGCACCGCCGCCGCGGAAACGGGGTCGGTTTCAATATTGAACTCCCTGCCGGAGGGGTATTTGCCTGCCATTGAGACTATTGAGTGAACCTTTTTGTTGAAAAGAACAGCGTCTTTTCTCAGGGCTGAAGCAATGTTTGTGAAGGTGCCGATGGTTATCACGGTCACGCTGCTGTCCGGGACATCGGCAAGCAGGCGAAGATAAACATCCGCCGCGTCATCCGCCGCGCAGGCGCTGCTCTCATATTTGCAGTATTTCTTCATGATTTCGCGGCTGTACTTTGAATTGTCCGGCAGCACGGCGGCGCCCTTGTGGCAGCCTACGCACGGCTCGTCCAACCCGTAATATTCGCTTATTGCCCTTATTGCGGCGTTGCCGCAGATGTTTGACGTGCAGTTGCAAATGCCGAGAAGCTTAATATCGTACTTTTTAAGGTATTCAAACATAATTGCCAGCGCGCCGGCATCATCGCAGTCCGGGCCTATATCCGTGTCAAGTATAACGGCTCTTTTTTCTTCGCACAGAGGCGTGTAGGCGGGTTTGCCGAACTCCTCCTCGGAATTCACGGTTTTTATCGTGTATTTTACTATCCACACTATAAGCGCGATTACCACCAGCGCCGCGCCGACTGCAACCACATATTTCATGGGAACAAGGTCATACACCTTGTCGCCGAGAATGGTAAAAAGCACAACCCTGGGAAGTATTCCCGCGAGCGACATACCGAGATAGGGGAGATATCTTACTCTCATTGCTCCGAAAAACAGCGAGCAGAAATCGATGGGAAGACCGGCTATTCTCATTATGAATATGCTTGATTTCTCGTGCTTTTCATATATATCGAGTATCTTTTTGCCGCTTTTTATGCTCTTTATCCTCTTTGTCACAAAAGGTCCGCCGAGTATAACTCCGAGCAGGTAGGTTATGCTGACCTCTATAATTATGCCCACGGTATTAACTGCGAGGGCAAGCCAGAGCTTAAGCGACATACCGACGGCAATGTATATAAGCGAAGCCGGCACAACCAGCACCAGACCTTTCACCGCAAACACGCCGAGCACCGCCGCCACAGCCTTGGGCACAGAGCCCGCGTTTTCAATAAGGGCTCTCACATCAATATTCTGAAGATCCTTGAATTTGACAAGTATTACGGCTATAACGGCAACGGCAATAATTATCCTTATTGCCAGTCCGAATGAATGCCTGAAACGCATAAATTTTTCTTTCACGTTTTTTCTCCTTCCGGAAAAGGCTTATTTATATAATTATACTCCCCACGGCGGATTTATTCAAGAAAAATACATAAAAACGGCACAATAAAAAGAAAATATAATGGTTGATTTTATAACTTTTTGTGGTATAATACATAATCAGGTAAATATGTGTGAAGAGCCGGAGAGCTTTTATCGGAAAAATTCCGGCAGAGAAAGAGATATCGGTTATGATAACAGCGAAAGAAAAGTATCAGCGTGCCGCCGGAAGTCTCACCTTTGACAAAATGTACGGCTACGTTAAGAAGAACCCTTCTGAAAATATAATAAAGCTTATCAACCTCGGCGAAAAGTTTCTCGGAAACACCTTCCCCAAAAAGAATCTCGAGGCTTTTCGCAAGGCGGTCAGCGACCCCGAGAGTGTCTGGTACGGCTACGCCGAGAGAGTGGTCAACGAGTGCGACGGCGGCCACCTCAAAAAGCTCCTTCTTGCGCTCGGCCTCGGAGCCGGTGTTGCCGGCACAAAGGCTGTACGCGCCAACCGCGAGAAATACGGCTGCAACATACCTTTTATTATGCTGCTTGACCCTACCAGCGCCTGCAATATGAACTGCAAGGGCTGCTGGAGCGCGGAATACGGTCACAAGTCCAATCTTACGCTCGATGAAATGCGCAGCATAGTTGACCAGGGCACCCGCCTGGGTACACATGTCTATATGTTCACCGGCGGCGAGCCTCTCATCAGAAAAAGTGATATTCTCACGCTTTGCCGTGAAAACCCCAACTGCGCTTTTCTCGCCTATACCAACTCCACACTCATAGATGAAAAGCTCTGTGAGGAAGTGAAAGAGGTGGGCAACCTTACCTTCGCCGTAAGCATTGAGGGCACGCCCGAAAGCAATGACGAGCGCAGGGGAGAGGGTGCCTATGACAGCGCAATCAAAGCGATTGATATGCTCAGGGAGCACGGCATTTTCTTCGGCATTTCCGTATGCTACACAAGCAGGAATGTTGAAGAGGTGACGAGCGATGAATTCCTGGATTATATGATTGAA
>JAEELT010000111.1 GCA_016282855.1 Clostridiaceae bacterium
GGATGTATCGGCAGGGAAAATACGGGCAATAATCCCGTGCGCGGCAAAAGCCGTAACGCCTGAGAGCGCAGCGGCAATAAGCGGTTTGACAAACACGCTCTTCCAATTTACACGCACTTTGGATATTCTGAGAAGACAAAACATATTTGTGCCGACGATAATAATATAGAAAAGCAGTGTGCCTGCCACGGCACCGTAAATGTTGATACCGGGTATGCAGACAAGAATAAAATTGCAGATAATCTTGCAAACAGCAGCAGCTGCAACGGTTTTCATCGGTATATCCGCTCTGCCGACAGCCTGGAGCATATTTGTGACAGGGGTTGAAATAGCGATAATCGGAGTAAACAGGCCGTACAGTATAAGTATCGGGGCAATAATGGGAATCGCTTCGGAGCTGTTGCCTCTGCCGTAAATCAATGTAAGAATCGGAGTGGCGAGGGATGCCATACCGAAGCCGGCGGGCAGAGCTATAAGCATGCCTATTCTGAGCACGGTCTCAATAGTGGAACGCATTCCGTTTTTGTTTTTGATTGCCCAGGCAGCCGCAAGGGCGGGAATGGCGGAAACTCCGAGCTGAATGGTAATCGTAGGCACAAGAGTTTTGAAATCAAGAGCTGTGCCGTATGCGCCCCAAATATATTTAACAACCTCGGGCGCTTCATTGATATTGAGTCTGCCGAGATCGGAGGCATTATAGACTGACTTTGAATACATATCAAGCACTGTGGTGAAATCCTTGCTCAAAGCAGCGGCAAGGCGTGCCTGAATAGTAGCGGTATCAATAAGGTTTGTTATATTAAGTATAAGCGCGCTGATAACCATCGGCACGGCTATCATTATCATTTCTTTTGCTATAACTCCGCCGGGCTGAGGCGCTGGAGACGCGGCAAGCATATTGCCCGAAAAGCTGTCACCTTTGATTTTATAAAAAACCATAAGGAAAGCAAGAGAAAGGAATGAACCGATTGTAACGCCCAGCACTGCCGCTGCGGCGGCTCTGGGAACAATAACGCTGTTTGCCTGAGCAAGGTCGGTAACTTCCTTCCCGAAAACAACAGCGGAAATATCACCAGATGCCCTCATTCCGCTTTCAAACTGAGACAATCCCCGGTTCATTGTTATTTTGATAAGCCCGAGTCCGATCACAAGCTTTCCGAGTGCTTCAATAACCTGAGAAATAGCGGTCGGCACCATGTTTCTCAGGCCCTCATAGTAGCCTCTGTAGGCCGACATATAGCAGCACAGGAATATTGACGGAGCAACGCAGAGAATGGCTCTGAAGCTTTTTACGTTGGCTATGAAATAAGCATAAGGATAAGCTACAATGAGCAGAATCAGCGTGCCGACAGTGCCTACGATAATAAAGATTTTCTGCGACACCTTGAAAACTGCTCTCGCCTGCCTGTATTTCTGAAGGGCTACATTCTCAGCAACCATTCTGGAAACAGCTACGGGGAGACCCGCCATAGCTATAGCGAAAATAGGCGTATATATTTCATAAGCGGAGTTGAAATACCCTCTTCCCGTCATACCGATAAGGCTCGTCATCGGCATCTTGAAAAGCGCGCCGATAATCTTGACGAGTATCACGGCAAACATCAGTATCATCGCTCCGTTAAGCACGGACTGCTTTTTGTTTTCTTCCAATTTATTCATCATCCTTTCCGGGTGATTTCAGAGAATTATAAAATTCGCGTATTTTTTCTTTTCTTTCAAGTATCACATCAAAGCCGGAAACATATTCGTAAGGGAATTTATAGTTGAATATCCTTTCAACCTTATTCCCGCCCGGCTCGCAAAGTTTTGTAACCGCGCCGGCGCCCGCTCCGATAACAGTATGGCATTCTTCCATCATAATCACATTATAGAAGCCTTCTTTACCCGGTACGGTCCACCCGACATTTTCAAGGTTTCCGACGCATTTGCTCTGCCTGTACATATAGTATGGCGAATAACCTGAATTTGTCAAGCGCTCTTTTGCGTATGACAGCATTTTGCCGGCTTCCTCACCATCTTTTACCGATTCACCCGAATAATTCATTTCGGATGAGCGTTTGAGAGCGAGAGTATGAACGGTTATGTTCTCCGGTGAAAGCATAACCGCGGTATCAAGCGAGTCTTTGAATTCGGCTGTGGTTTCTCCTGGAAGCCCGGCGATAAGATCCATATTGATACATCCGAAGCCGTAAGACCTCGCAAGTCGATAAGCCTTAAGTGTATCTTCCGGAGTATGGAACCGGCCTATGGCATCAAGTGTTTTCTGATTGAAAGACTGCGGATTGATGCTGATTCTGTCAGTATTGTGCAGTTTCAGCACATTGAGCTTTTCCGGAGTAACGGTATCGGGTCTGCCGATTTCAACGGTATATTCTTTAAGGTGCGACAAATCAAAGCAGTTTTCTATGGCGCTCTGGAGAGTGTCAATCTGACCGGGCTCAAGTATACCCGGTGTGCCGCCGCCGAAATAAACGCTTTCAAGCCTGAGCCCGAATTCATCAGCGTATTTAGAGGCATCCTTTATTTCCGTAACAAGATTATCAATATAAGGAGCAAGAAGTTTTTTTGCCGCCGGAGAAGCTATTGAATGACTCACAAAGGAGCAGTAGCTGCACCTTGAAGGGCAAAAAGGAATTGAAATATAGAGGCTGAATGATTCAGGTAAAACGGAATTGAGAATACCGCGCTCCGCTCTTGCTACGGTAACGGCAAGGTTAGTCTTTTCTTCGCTGACGAGAAGATCGTTTGTAAAATAATCAAATGCGGCTTTTTCGCCTGAAAAATCAGTGAGTTTTATCATAAGCTTTGACGGTCTTACGCCCGTGAGCACTCCCCACTGCGGTGTATATCCCGTAAGTTCTGAGAGAACAAAATAAATCTGCCTGGCTATTTCAAGCTCCGCCTTGTCAGGCGAAGCCCGTGAGGTCAGAGTTTTGCTTTTACCGCAGATATCGGCGGTTACGGTTATATCGCCTTCGCAGCAGCGGGTAATGATTTCAATGCTGTCTTCTCCGGTAAAATCATACACGACATTTATTTTTTCATTAGGAAAGAATACCCTGCACAGGTTTTCACATTCATAATGAAAGCTGTGGTCGATAATACGCAAAATCACTTTATCTGAACATCCTTCTTATATATATATTTCTTACTCTTTCGTGTGACAGCGTTGTAACGGGACCGTGACCCGGATATATGTCGTAGTCCCCTTCAAGTTCAAGTATCCGTTTAAGCGAGGCAAAGAGCATTCTGTCATCTCCGCCGAAAGTATCGGTCCTTCCGACGGTTGAAAAAAACAGAGTATCCCCGCTGAATATGCTTCTGCTTTCTCCGTCAATAAAAATAACTCCTCCGCGGGAATGGCCGGGGCAGGACATTACTTTAAGCGTGCTCTCCCCTATTCTGATTTCATCGCCGTCCTCCAGAAGGATATCTGCCCGGCAGGGATATAATTCGGCATTAACTCCGAAAGTATCCATAAGATTGGTTTCACGGCTTGAAAGGCAGTCGGAATCACCTTTGCCTATGGCTATCTGTGCGCCGGTCAGTTCTTTGATATGAGGCACTCCGAGTATATGATCAAAATGACCGTGAGTAAGCAATATATATTCAAGATTATCGCTTTCTTTTTCCGCGGCTTCTTTGACCTCGTAAAGAAATCCGCCCGGGTCAACCAGAGCGCATTTCCCTGTTTTTTCATCTGTAAGAAGATAGCAGTTTGAAAGCGATTCATTGCCGGTTGAAAGTGATGTTATTATCATTTTATACCTTCTTCCAGATATCGGTATCCATTAGAATGGTAACCGGGCCGTCGTTATGAATTTCCACCTTCATATCGGCACCGAAAACGCCTTTTTCAACCCTCGTTATTCCGTTTTCGGAAAGGCAGAGGCAAAACTCATCATAGAGCTTTTCAGCCTCATCGGGAGGAGCCGAAGGGAAAAATGACGGTCTGTTGCCTTTTTTCAGGTCCGCGCAAAGAGTAAACTGAGAAATTGCGAGCACTCCGCCGCCTGTCTCTCTGATACCGAGATTCATTTTTCCGTTTGCATCCTCAAACACTCTGAGGTCGGCTATCTTACGGGCGAGGAGCTGAGCCTCCTTACTTGTGTCACCCTGCATTACGCCGAGCAGGACATTATATCCGTTTTCGATTTTACCTACAGTTTTACCGTCAACCTTTACCTCAGATGACGTCACTCTCTGAATTACAGCACGCATCTTTGATTACACTCCCGAACGTTCTATACTGAGTACGCCGTCAATCCTGCCGAGCCTCGATATTATTGAATTGAGGTGATCAAGGCCGTTTACGCATACTGTGACATAAATATTGCTTCTGCCGTCTTTGAGCGCTCTTGAGCTTATATCCGTGATATCTATATGAGCCATTGCGAGAAGACCGGATATGTCGGCAAGAAGACCGATTCTGTTAAGGCAGCAAATCTGAAGCGTACATTTGAATTCTTCTTTTACATTATCATCCCAGTAAGCCGTAACCCATCTGTCGGGTTCGCCTGAGAGAGAAATATCCTTTGGCACATTAGTGCAGTTCCTTGTATGAATGGAAACGCCGTGGCCCCTTGTGATAAAACCAATTATCTCGTCACCGGGAAGAGGATTGCAGCAACGCGAAAACTTGACAAGGCAGTTGTCTATACCCTCAATAACAACGCCCTCGCCTGTCTTTGTCTTTTTCTTGACGGTTTTGACCTCTTCCTGGCTTGGCTCATTGAGCCTGGTCATCTTGAGATAATCGTCCTTGGCGCGAGGCATCATTTTCTGAAGTGAAATTCCGCCGTAACCGATTGCGGCATAAAACTCATCAAGAGTCTTGCAGTGCTGTCTTTCGGCCATTTTGGTAACGAAAGGAATGTATTCATCTTCAGTCAGACGGATGAAATTGCGCTTAAACTCTCTTTCAACCTCTGACTTGCCCTCAATGATATTTTCCTCTCTCTTTTCGCGCTTGTACCACTGACGGATTTTGCTCTTCGCCTGGCTTGTTTTGACAATCTTGAGCCAGTCTCTGCTCGGGCCCTTGCCTTGCTGAGATGAGGTTATTACCTCAACGATTTCACCTGTTTTGACTTCATAGTTAAGAGGAACAATTCTGCCGTCAACCTTTGCACCGGACATTTTATTGCCGACTTCAGAGTGAATTGCATAAGCAAAATCAATAACTGTGGAGCCGCTGGGAAGGCTGAATACATCTCCTCTCGGAGTAAACACAAAAACTTCCTCGGGAACAAGGTCGCTTTTGATTGTGGAAACAATATCCTCAACATCTTCGCTGTCGTTCTGGCTTTCAAGAAGCTGGCGTATCCAGGCAAGGCGATGCTCGCTGAGAGTATCTTTGCCGCCCATACCGAGCTTATACTTCCAGTGCGCGGCAACACCGTATTCAGCGGTGTGGTGCATTTCCCAGGTGCGTATCTGAACCTCAAAGGGAATACCTTCTTTACCGAGAACGGTTGTGTGAAGCGACTGATACATATTGGCCTTCGGGTTTGAAATATAGTCCTTGAATCTGCCCGGAATAGGCTTGAACATATCGTGAATAATACCGAGACAGTTATAACAGTCGATAACGGTATCAACTATTATTCTGACAGCGTATATGTCATAAATCTCATCGAAATTTTTATTTTGCATATACATTTTTCTGTATATGCCGTGAACGGATTTGATTCTGCCGCTCACCTGAGCGTTTGCTACAACTTCGCGGGTTCTTTCTTCAATCCTGCTTTTGATATCATCAAGAAA